>CAWFZW010000005.1:0-28116 GCA_963820485.1 Candidatus Nealsoniibacteriota bacterium | reverse complement strand
TATCAAGAGATTGCAGAAAAACATCGAAGAAAAGAACATGAATGGTATTTACCGAGAATATCCTCTTTTAGATGAAAACGGTAACTGTGCTTGGCCGGGAAAATTCCCTAACCAAGAGGCCGTTGATGAAGAAAAGAAAAAAGGCATTACCGAAATCGCCTGGTTAAGAGAATACCTTTTTCATGTTACTTTCCGACGCGGGACGCGTAGTCCATCCTAAATGAATTCATTATTATGATTATAACAATGAACTTCCTGATGATAAATATTTTCATTCAAACTTATGTCGGCGTGGATCTGGCGGTATAAGAAAAGAACAACGCAAATCGCACCGCCATGGTAGCGATGAAAATTTACCAACAGGGCGATAAATATACTGCCTATGTTATGCCTTATCCTTTCAATGAGTGCGTGGGCTTTCCCGAACAAGTAAATCAAATAAAAATTCTTGTAACGAATAAAGAATACCGCTATCCAAAAATCTTTGTTGAAAAAGTCTCTTACCAAGAAGCCATTATCCGACAATCCCAGAGCCTAGGAATGAAATAGAAGGCATCCCGCCGCACGGAGACAACGCGAAAGACTTACGCTTACCCGCTGCAATAAAAGAAGGACCCGTCCTGTTCCTGAAAAAGGTGCCGAACTCATTCTCCAGGCTTCTTTTGGCGTAAGAAAATAGGATCATATTGCTGATGCTTTCTCTCTCGTTTAATCAATTCATAATATATTGCAATGAACCTATGCAGGGTATTACGTTTTTGACGTTGGAAGACCGCGGGGAATTAGAAGTATTTGGGATGACGAAGATGACAATACTAAAAACTATTAACTACCTGTTAACTAACGAGGGTATGGACTTGCTGGCTGGCTACGGCATCCTGTTCCATAGAAAGGTCGAAGCAAATATTAACTAATTTAAGGGGAATCTATGGAACAGCAAACAACAATGGCACCAACGGGCATGAATAACATGCCCTTGGTTCAGGTGCCGGTAAAATATTGTCTTTATGCCAGGAAGTCCATGGAGTCGGATGAAAAACAAGCACTGTCTATAGATAGTCAGGTGAAAGAAATGTTACGACTTGCCGAAAGAGACGGTCTTGAGATTGTGGACGTAAGGAGAGAAGCTCATTCGGCTAAGGACTCAGGTAAAAGACCGGTATTCAATGAAATAATCGTTGATGTTAGAAGTGGAAGATTCAACGAAATTCTTACTTGGGCCCCGGATCGCCTAAGCAGGAATGCCGGGGACTTGGGAACTCTTGTTGATTTGATGGATCAGAAAATACTTTTGGAAATCAGGACTTATGGTCAAAGATTCACCAACTCCCCTAACGAGAAGTTCCTCCTGATGATTCTCTGCAGCCAGGCGAAGTTGGAAAACGACAATAAAAGCTTAAATGTAAAAAGAGGATTGAGGATGAGAGTGGAAATCGGACTCTGGCCGGGAGCTCCCCCTACGGGATATCTCAGTGAAAAAAGAATGGATCGTAAGGGACAGGTTATCGTTGATCACGAACGCGCTCCGGTTGTCAAAAAAATCTTCGAAAAGGTTGCTCACGAACATTGGAGCGGCAGAAAAATATATCATTGGCTGAAATTCGAGCTCAACTTCAAAACCAAAAGCGGCCATCATCTATCCCTGAGCAATATTTACACCATTCTTCAAAACCCCTTCTATTACGGGGTTTTTGAATATCCGAGAGGCGGTGGAAACTGGTATACCGGAAAGCACGAACCTCTGATCAAAAAGGAGATTTTTGAAATGGCTAGGGAACAATTAAAAAGAGATAACATCCAGAGGGAAAACAGGGAGTTCGCCTTCACGAAACTCTTTACCTGCGGACTGTGCGGTTCGGGAGTCACCGCCGAAGAAAAATTCAAAAAGCAGAAAAACGGAAATGTCCATCACTACATCTATTACGGCTGCACCAGGGGTCGGGATCTTCATTGTAAGGCGGGCTATATCCGCGAAGAAAACTTGATCGAGCAACTGTTAAAGATAATAGATGAAATTGATCTGAACGCACTGGGAGTAAAAGAAAAAATAAAAGAAGAAATAAAAAGATACCACAAGTTCAGTCACGCTGTTCTCGGCCTGAAAGAAAAGAAAGAACAGAGAATAAAAGAAGTGGATATAAGAAACTACATAAAATACATTCTTCAGGAAGGAAATGTATTGGAAAAAGAGAGATTCTTTCAAACCTCAAAAGTAGGATGGTATTGAAAGATAAAACAATTTACTTGGGAAAATAGGCCGGATTCGGTATAATACATTAACAATTGAATATCGCCTAAACCTCATAGCTTTGGGGCATGGCACAGAAATCCACATGCATACTGAACCCGTCGTTCAGACTCCATGCATGTGGTCTATGCTCGAAAGAGTATAGGGAGCGCAAGCTCCGGTCTAGCGGCGGGTTCTGTGTTACCCGCCAAAATAAAAGGTCGTAAGAATAATTAAAAATATTGATTTAAATATGACAGACGAAATAAAACCTAAAAAACCAATATGGAAAAAATGGTGGATATGGTTAATTATTATTTTCGTAATAATCCTTATTGCTTCAGCCGGTGGTAAAAAACCAACTAAATAGGAGAAACTTCCCAGAAGCAACAAAAACTCCTGAAACCCAAATTTATTCTGTCGGTGATAAAGTAAAATTGGGCTCAGCTATTATCTCTGTAAATAATGTCGGATTCTCTCAAGGAAGTACTTATACAAAACCAGCCGAGGGCAACGAATGGCTCAATTTAAACGTCACGATAGAAAACACGGGATCAACTAACCAGTACATAACTACCTTAGGCCAAATGTTTATCAGAGATGGCGAGAATAATAGTTATCAGGTAGCGGTCACAGATAAAGTTTTAGAAAATCCAAGCTTAGGTTTAGATGGCACTATATTGCCAAAAAGTAAACGCACTGGTTAGGTCGGATTCGAAATTAAAAAAGCAGCAACCGGATTACAGTTTCAATATAATGGAAGTATGTGGGGTGGCGGTACGGTGATGATTAATTTAGGACGGTAAAAAAACAGGAAAAATAAAAAGACCCTTTTATTCGCGAGAAGGGTCTTTTGTTTCAATAATTTAGGAGACTCGGTTTCTTTGATAAAGAATACTGATGACTCTATGGTTCGGAGTCCCTTCAAACTTCTTTTATGTTATAGTAATTCTCTTGGCAACCTCCATATATATATTCCAAGTAAAAAAGATAAAATAGACATTCCAATGAAAACTGAGAAATACCCTATTGTTTGAATTAGAATACCTCCAACAATAGCTGCTGCTCCAGTAGCAATAGCAGCAATTCCCTCCCATTGTCCCCATTGGACTATGGAGTCTTTCTGATTGGTATGCGCACTATACACTGCATCAAAAGCTGGCGTTCCGAGAGCCGCTCCAATTCCCCAGAAAATTTGAGTGAAAATAAGCTGGGCAATACTGCCCATAAAAGCATAGCTTAAAAAAACTATTCCACGAATCAAATACCCCAAAGCTAATAATAATTCTTGCTCCTTTACTTTTAGTTGCCATCTACCAAACAAAAGAGTTAAAACTCCAGCAACAATGGAAAATAGTGCCCAAGAGAAACCTGCAAAAGCGATGTTGCCGCCTATTTTCTGGACGAACACCGCGTAAAACGGTGCCAGCATACCTATAATAAAAACCATTACAGTATTTACAGTAATCAAAATTCTAAGACTTTTATTAAATTTTTCTTTTGGTAATATTAACCCAAAGAAATTTTTTAGGTCCATATATTTTATTCTACCAAAAAACCACCTTAATAAAAAGGTGGCTTTTGATAAAATAATTTATTTTTTAATTTTTATTGCTTTGCCTTCTATTAAAGCTTCGGAAACTTTCTTACCGAGCTGAAGTTAAAATTCTTTGAAGAGTACTTTGAGAAATCTTCATTTTCCTTGCCGCCTCTGTTTGTTCTAAATTCTTATAATCGCAAAGTCGCAACGCTTCCAGTTCGTCTATACTTAAGTCAACCTCTTCTAACATAGATAAAGGCACCGCCCTCGGTTTAAAATAAACCACATCTGGGTCAAATAATATTCTTCTTGGTTTTAATGGTCTAACCATATTTTCTCTTTTATTATATAATAAAAATTGGGGAAACGCTCTGCTCCTAATTTTTATACCAGAAGCAGAGCTTTCTCTTTTATTTTTGTCCTTTGAGTTCAGAAATCCTCGCTTTTATGGCTTTTAAATCATCTTCTAAAACTCCTACTTCTTCCTCTAACATTTCTTTCTCTTCTTTCTTAGTTATTTGAGAACCAAATCTCCAAAATCTACCAAATCCACGACCAAAACCTCTTCTAAAACCCATTCCGCCACCGCAAGGACCCATACCCCAGCCAGTGCCGGGGCCGAAACCTCCAGGACCAGTTCCATTACATCTTGGCATAATTTTATTTTTTATAATTAATAATTATTTAATAGCCCGACCTTTATAACGACTATCTATTATGAGTATATACCCATAACTATAGCTTGTCAAGCCAAAATTATCCCCAATAAAAAACCACCTTCTTGAGAAAGCGGCCGAACTCGACTCCCCTGGTTGGACGACGTTAGAATTTGTTTTAATCTAAAAACTTAAAAGTAGAAAGCATTTGATTGTAAATCTCATTTGGGTCATAATCTTTTGGAATCTCTGCGTTTAAAGAAGGAACATTACCGGTTATCTCATAAATATTTTTATCTTTCTGAATAAATACATAAGGAATTAGTTTAATTATGCCTACCGCTTCTATCTTAATCCCTTTATAATTATCTACACCGAATACAATAGTTTTCTTGCTTTCTCCTTCTTTTAAGGGTAAGAAATTTTCATTAATCCATTCATCCAGAGTGTATTCTCTCATAAGCTCCTGAGAATAATAACTTCCCACGTCTATGGACATTATAATGTAATTTATTTTTTCGCCTGCGACCTGAAAACTTTTATAAAAATATACCTCCGTTCCGGTTGACGAAATTCTTTCATAAGAAACCCCTAAATCGGAGGGATACTTTATTTCAAACCCCATTTGTCCACTCTTATAAGTCTTCCAATCTTCGGTTTCGTTTAATTTTGCAGTAGGACATGGCGCAAATTCACAATTCGGACCAGTACGACCGACATAAGAACCATCGGGACAAAGTTTTGCCTCCATGGTACAGATGATATTATTTAATTCTTTTTTTGGCATCCACCGATATTGATAAGCTAAAATCCCACCTCCAACAATAGCGGCTAAAATAACTACAATTAAGATATATTTTATATTGTTTTTACCTTGAGTAATAAATGGCATTACCTCATTCTATCAAAAAACCGCCTAAAAGGCGACTTTTTGTTTTCTGTAAAATCCCGAACAAAATTCGATGCCCCAGAAGGGTATGGTAATTTATTTTCTAGAACCTCCCAAAAATGTGAGGCAAATCGGTCTCTCGAACCGCGCTCAAGCTTGCTCCGGAGGTAGGATTCGAACCTATAGTTAATTTGTCCGACCTATTAAATAAATGAGCCGGAGAGTAGGATTCGTCCCAGTAGCAGAAACTTCGTTTCGCTACGGGACTGCGCTCTGCGAAGCTTGAACCCACGACCAATTTACCCCGCACCATTTAATGGTGGAGCCGGGAGAGGGATTCGAACCCACGACCCACAGTTTACAAAACTGTTGCTCTACCGCTGAGCTATCCCGGCAGAAATGGTGCGGGGCAGGCAAAACTGCTGTTCTGCCACTGAGCTACTCCGGCTCTATAAAAAATTATTTTTTCTTTTCGTTAGTTGATTTTTTAAGCTCTTCCCAAAAATTGTCTTCGCTTTTAATTTTCTTTTTCTGGGACCTCTCTCGTAATCTTTTTAGCCAGTCAGCCATCTTATTCTCTATTTTTAAGCTTAAAATCCTGATTTTTGAGAGGATTTTTTGAAGTAAAATTTCAAAGAAATCCGCTTTGAAATATCTTGAATTTTTAATTCTTTCTTTTATTCCTTTAAGAAATTCTAATTTTAACTCTCCTTTGGTTGAAATGTCCGGTGATTCAATTAAAATCGGAATTTTCCGAAAAACTAAAACTACCAGAACCCAAAAAGCTGAAAATTAAAATTATTTGCGCAATTTGCTCAAATTTCATACCTTACGTATCTTTTTAAAACGATATTTTCACCTAACTTCGTAATATAGTCATTAATCAAATCTTTAATAGTTATTTTTTCATCCCTAATCCAGAGCTGTTCAAGAATTGGGAATTCTTCCGGCGAAATTGCTGCTATTTGCAAACATAATTCATGAGCTAATTTTTGGAAATCTGAAGAACGGGCAACGAAATCTGACTCGCAATTTAATTCAATCATCACCCCGACTTTCTTTCCCGAATGAATATAGCTTTCTATGATTCCTTCCTTTGTTTCTCTTTCTTTTTTCTTTTCTGAAAAATTTTTACCCAATTTTTTTAAAATTTCCTTTGCTTTCTCAATATCGCCTTCAGCTTTTTCTAGGGCTTTTTTACATTCTGTAACTGAAACTGAAGTTTCTTCGCGAAGTTTTTTTATTTTATCAATTGAAATCATAAAACGTATAATGAAGTTATTTGATTTTCGATATTGTCTTGAGTATTACTTCTTTTACTTTGTCTAAAATATATTTTGCCGAACTAACGGCATCATCATTCGCCGGAATGGGATAATCGACCGAAGTGGGATCGCAATTAGTGTCTGAAATACCAATTATTTTTATATTTTTCATTTTTGCTTCCTTTACTGCCAAATCGTCTTTTTTTATATCTACAACAAAAATAGCATCGGGAATTTTTTCTAAATTTTTAATTCCTCTGAATTTTATATCTAATTCTTTTAACTCTTCGTCAATTTTTGAGCGCTCTTTTTTTGTATATTTTTCTAATTCTCCGCCCGTCTTTTTTCTTTCTAATTCTTTGAAATATTCTATTCTTTTTTTAATCACCTCAAAATTAGTAAAAGTTCCGCCCAACCAACGCTCTGTAACATAAGGTAGATTACACTCTTCGGCCAAGTTTTTTACTAACTCTTTATGTTGAATTTTTGTTCCCACTATTAACAAAACTTTATTTTCTGAAATCAATTGCTGGATAAAATTTAGAGCCTTTTCTAAACTCTCCTTTGTTTTTTCCAAATCAATAATATGAACAGTATTTTTTATTCCCCACAAATAAGGCTCCATTTTGGGATGAATTCTCGAAGTTTTATGACCAAAATGAAGACCGGCCTGAGCCATTTCTTCAAGATCAAGATTAAAATTATTGTCTTTTATTTGCTCTTTTTTATTTTCTACCATAACTTTTTTAATATAACATATTTGTGATTAGAAGACAAGAACTCGCATTTTATAAAACTTGATTTGAGAAACAAACTTTGCTAATATAGAATACATGAAACAAGATATTCATCCAAAATACTATGAAAATGCTCAGATCCGCTGCGCTTGTGGGAACGTTTTTACGGTTGGCTCGACTAAAGAATTTATTGAAGTTGAGATTTGTTCAAAATGCCACCCATTTTATACCGGGAGAGATAAAATTATTGACAAAATGGGTCGGGTAGAAAAATTCAGGAAAAGATTGGCAAAAAAAGAAGAGATGAAAAGGAAAAAGAAGTAAAAACTACCCCAGAGTGAAAATTTTGAAGACTACGTCCATTAAGAATTTGCTAATTTTTTTACTCTAATAAATGTTAGATTTTAAAGAACTTAATGAAGAATATCAAGCGCTGCTTGAACAACTCAGTAATCCTGAGTTGATTTCAGATTGGGAAAAGTTTGAAGAATTGTCTAAAAAGAAAAAAGGGTTGGAAAAAATTATTGAAAAGCAAAAAGAAATAGAAGAAATAAAAAATAAAATTGAAGAAAATAAATTAATTTTATCATCGGGCGAAGACCAAGAATTGGTTTCTTTAGCAACAGAAGAATTAAAAAATCTTTTAGATAGAAAAAAAATCTCAGAAAAAGAGTTAATCGCCCTAGAAAAGATAAACCTCGCTCCAAAGGGATGGGAAGAAGCTTCAGCTGCTATTATTGAAATTAGGGCTGGAACCGGCGGCGAAGAAGCGGCTCTGTTTGCTGCTGATTTATTCAAAATGTATTCTAAATATGGTCTAAATCAAAATTGGAAACAGAGAGTTTTGGATTCCCATCATACTGAATTGGGCGGCTTTAAAGAAATTATTTTTGAAATGGAAAATGGAGATGTTTTTTCTAAAATAAAATATGAAGGCGGAGTCCATCGGGTTCAAAGAATTCCAACAACTGAAAAAGGCGGGAGAATCCATACTTCTACTGCTTCGGTAGCCGTATTGCCTAAACCGAAAAAAACTGAAATTAAAATAAATCCTGCTGACTTAAAAATCGATTTTTATTGTGCTTCAGGTCCGGGAGGCCAATATGTGCAAAAAAGACATACGGCAGTCAGAATTACCCATTTACCCACCGGAATCGTTGCTACTTCTCAAAGCGAAAGAAATCAATTAAGAAATAAAGAAAACGCCTTGACAATTTTACAAGCTAAAATTTTGGAAAAAAAAGAAATGGCTGAAGAAGAAAAGATACATGGAAAAAGACGTTCGCAAATAAAATGGGCTAAAAGAGCAGAAAAAATCAGAACTTATAATTTTCCCCAGGACAGGGTTACTGATCATCGAATTAAAAAAAGCTGGCATAATTTAGAGGAAATTATGTCAGGCAAATTAGATATAATATTAAGAGATTTGGAAAAATATTCTAATGATTAACAGCTAAACTTTCAATCTTTTGAATATCATCGGCATAATTAGTGGCTATTCTCATAACCGAATCTCCATAAAATCTATATTTTGTGCTGGTGCTGCCGGAAAAATAAATCATTGCCGCCCGCCACTCGCCGTTATAAGTTTGGCTTTTTGCTCCATAATCTGACAGGTAAAAAGCTGCAGCTAAAAAAGCATCTCTAATATTCCAAGGATCGGCTGGTTTTCCAGTAATTGCTGTCACCCTTTCTCGATATTTTATCCAGGTAGAAGGAATGAATTGAGCTGGACCCATTGCCCCTCCCCAACCGAAACTCATTGGACAAGAAACAGGAGTCTTATAAGAATCTCTTCCCAATTCTGCACAAATATTCAAAAAATGTGGTACATCACGAGTCGGACTCATAATCCGGCGCCTTTTATTTTCAGCCGGGTCTTGAGGCAAATAACATTTACCGACATTTTTTCCAATGTTTGATTCTTGAGTTAAAACGGCAAGTAAAAAAGCGGGACGAACACCGGTAACGCTCTCCGCATATTTTGCGATGTTATACGCCTCGCCAAAAGTTGGGGCCTGAGTATCCGGTACTCCACTTAATTGAAAAAGCCGATTTCTTATTTCTTTTGCCTTCGCTTGGGCTTCTTTTAAAGATTTTTGATATAAAGCCTCTTTTCCCTTAGTGACCTCTAAAAGTTGTTCCTGTTCCGTTTTTGTGTCTTGACTTTCTTTCTTTTGAAGAGTCCTTTGAATCACTAATTTTTCCATCTCCTTCTTTTTCGGTATCTAATGATTCTTTTTGATTTCTCCAGATCAATTTTTAATTTTTTAATCTCATTTAAAATTTGCTGATTTTTTACGTCCAACGTGCTGAGAGCCACTAAATCGTTGAAAAAATCGGATATTTTATCTTCTTCTAAAAATATTTCAATATAGCTTTTTTGGTCTTCTTTATAAATCGTTCTTAAAATATCTGCTATTTGTTTTTTATAATCTTCAATTTTGTTTGAAGTATTATTAATTGATCCTTCAGTATCATTAATTTGTAAGCCGAGATCCTTAATCATTATGTTTGATTGTTGAATTTCTAAATCTAATTTTTTAATTTTACTTTTCAAAATTGAGATTTTATTAGCGAGTGTTTCTTTTTCTTTTTGAGTTGCGTTAATATTTTGCTCATAATTTGCGATCTCTTCTTCTAATTTTTTCAACTCTTCCTCCAATTGTTTCCTTTCTTCGGTCGGGCTTAAATTGGTCTGATTTTCTTGTCCTATCGCAAAAAAATTCGGCAAAATTAAAGCCGAAATCAAATTAAAAAGAAGAGCAAATTTAACAATCAACGCTCGCCTATCTTGCTTTTGCTCTTTATTGGGATTTCTCTTAATTTCCTCCATAAGGCTTTTTTTATTCGCTTGGTTTTACTTTTTCTGCTTCTTCTTCTTTCTCTTTTCTTTCTTCTACTTTTTCTACTTCTTCAACTTTCTCTTCAATCGGTTTTTCTAATTCTTCTTCAATTTTTTCAGGCTGTGAAATTGAAGCTACAATATCGTGGGAGTCTTTTAAAATTTTTACTCCTGTCGGAACTTCCAAATCACCAATTAGAATATTATCCTCAAAAGTTCCTATTCTTTCTATATTCACTCTGATTTCTTTTGGTAGCGCTTGAGGTTTGGCTTTTACTTTTAATTCTGAAATATTTTTAACTAAAGTTCCCCCTAAATCTTTTACTGCCGGAGAAATTCCTTCAAAAATTATTGGAACCACTACTTCAACTTCTTCTTCAAGATTCGGCTGATAAAAGTCAGCATGGATTGGTTTCTCGGTTAAAGAATCTTTAGCTACGGCATGAATTAAAACTAAAAACTTGTCGCCTTTATCAACCGCTAAAGAAATCAGAGAGCTTTCTCCTCGTTTCTTTGTAAATTTTTTCAAATTCTTTTAGGTTTATTTCTAATGACATTGGTTTTATTTTCGGTCCATATAAAATCACAGGTAAAATACCTTCTTTTCTTAAAGCATTGACTTTTTTCCCCGAAATTTTCCGGCTTTTAGCTGAAAGAGAAAGCATATTATTTAACGATATGAATGATTTGGACGGGACAGGATTGAACCGCCTCTTCAACGCATCCAATTTCTTTAATTTCTAATTCTTCATTGCCGGTTTTTGGATTATTTTTTGAATTTAAAAGTTTAGCCTTGCCATCTTTATTCAATTCCCAATATTTTGGACATAGCGCTACACAAGAGCCGCAACCAATACATTTTTCTTTTTCATAAATAACTTTCACTCCGTTAGAAATTTTATTTGTCTCTTGTATCACAATAATTTATTCTATTAACCCCGTTATTTCTGGAATTTCTAACGGGGTTCATATTATTTTTTACGAATAATAAACCTTTTTTCTAATTCCTTTAATGTTTCCATCACTCCAGTGTATTCCAATTCAGTCATTGGCAGCATTGCAGGTCCCGAAAATCCCTGTCTTCTTATTTCCTCTGCTTTTTTACTAACTTTTCTTCTAATATAATCCCAATAGGGCTGATCAAAACAATCAGCCGGCTCAGTTAGTTTACCTGATTTCATTGAAAAGGCCAAACAAGAAACTATCGGCGGTCCGTCAAAGAAAGAAATCGGTGAATTTTTCTTTACGGGCATTAAAGGTCCCGCATGACTTCCTCTCATAAATCCTGCCACATAATGGCCGATAGTATAAGGAGAAAGAACTTCGCCCGTAGCTGGAAAATCTTTTTGAGTTCTAACCAGCATCACAGGATCATCTTTTCCGACATATTTCCCGGCGATATTATGCAATCTGGTAGTGGAAGCCGCTACCACCTTTTCCCCCGAAGCTCGCGACCAAACTGATTCTACTATATAACGTCCGTTATCTCTTAATAAAGCTGCGATATCATATGTTTCTTCCGGTGTAACCAGCTCAATGACTTTGTCGGCTTCAGTATAACCTACATCCATTATCACCCATTTGAATCCTTTTTTAACGGTTGGGGCTAAAATTAATCCTGCACAATGCATGGGATCGGAAAAAGTTAAATATACGGGTAAATTAAATGCGCCGGGCTCGGTTTTGTCGGCCATAAACATTAAAAAGGGTTCAGCTTCTCTTTCTTCAATTTCCATTTCAGCTACCTGGGGTCCCATTCCTTTTATATTGCCGGAAAACGCTTCTACCAATAAATCTTGACCGGCGCCGTAAAGACCCTGGGACTTTGCTACTTCGGTACCCGCCAAAAAGGCATCCCAGCAAAGTTTATGAATATCTTTATTTCCCGTACCTTTTTCGTGAGTAGTAAGTATGGAAATATCGTCTCCAGTGTAGCCGATATAAGAATCTATTATTAATTTTTTACCTTTTTCTTTAATATAATTTTCGACGGTTTCTAAAACTTTCTGGCTGGGTTTTATATGCCCGCCAATGGAGCCGATGTCGGCTTTAATAATTGATAAAGTAATTTTTGCCATATTTTATTATTAATTAATTGAAATTATCTACGACCTTTTTCTTTTTTAGCAACGATTAAAGTTGTTTTGATTACGGTGTCCGGATTTAAAGACATTGATTCAATCCCCTCTTCTACTAAAAATTCGGCAAATTCTTCGTAAACCGAGGGTGCTTCACCGCAAATTCCAACATATTTTTTCCTTTTTTTGCATTCCTGGATAACTTTACTTATCATTTCTTTTACGGCTTTGTTTCTTTCATCGCCTATTTCTGAAATTAAAGCCGAATCCCTGTCCAAACCCAATACTAATTGAGTCAAATCATTGCTGCCAATTGACATTCCGTCAAAAATATCCAAAAATTCTTCGGCTAAAACAACGTTTGACGGAATCTCACACATTACATAAACCTCCAAGCCATCCTGTGTGTGAACAGTGGGCTTATCTTTTTCCAAGCCGTATTCTTTCATTAATTTTAACACTTTTTCTCCTTCTTCGGGAGTCCGGCAGAAAGGAACCATTACTTTTATATTTTTTAAGCCAAATTTGTCCCTTGCTCTTTTTATGGCTTCGCATTCCATCTGAAAAGCAGATTTAAATTTTTCATCATAATACCTTGAAGCTCCCCGCCAGCCCAACATTGGGTTCTGTTCTTCCGGCTCAAAAAGTTTTCCGCCCAACAACTGGGCGTATTCATTTGTCTTAAAATCAGAAAATCTAACAATAACGGGTTTTGGGTAAAAAGCGGCTGCTATTTTCCCGATTCCCTGGGAAAGATTATCAATAAAATATTCTTTTTTATCTGAATATCCTTTTGTTAGTTTTTCAATTTTCCTTTTTAAATTTTTCTTTTTTAATTTTGCGAAGTGATAAAGGGCTAAAGGGTGAATTTTAATCTGGGAAGCAATAATAAACTCTTCCCTGGCTAGTCCTACTCCAGAATTCGGCAAAAATGAATTTGAAAAAGCGCTGTCTGGATGACTGGTGTTCATCATTATTTTTGTTTTTGTTTTGGGAATTTTTTTAAGATTATATTTTTTAATTTCAAATTTTAATTCTCCCCCGAAAATTTTACCGATTTGCCCTCCCGAACAATCAACTGTTATCATTTTTCCATTATTTAAAATCTGGGTTGCTTTATCAGCTCCCACAATACAAGGAATGCCCAGCTCCCTGCTGACTATTGCCGCGTGGCAGGTTCTCCCGCCTTCTTCGGTAATAATTGCTTTTGCCTGTTTCATTATGCTCGTCCAATCGGGGTCTGTCATTTTGGTCACTAAAATTTCACCCGTTTTAAAATTTCTTTATCTTCTGATATGTTGGGAATAATCTTTACTTTTCCCGAAGCAATTTTTGAACCTATCGCCTCTCCTTCCAAGATTAATTTCCCTTTTTCTTTCAAAATATATTGGTTATAACTTTTACCGATTTTTGCAGCGTGGATTGTTTCCGGTCTTGCCTGAACAATAAATAATTTTTCGGTTTTGCCGTCTTTTGCCCACTCAATATCCATCGGAAGCTTGTAATGTTCTTCAATCAAAACCGCCCATTTGGCAAGTTGTAAAATTTCTTCATTATTTAAAACAAATTTTTCTCTGTTTTTTTGAGAAACATCTTTTTGTTTCGTCTCTTTGGCGCTGTAAATAAGTTTTTTTCTTTTAGTCCCCAGATTTTTTGAAATTATTGGCTTAAATCCCTGTTTTCAAAGTTGGTTTAAAAACTAAAAATTCATCAGGGACAACTCTTCCTTTCACCACCATCTCTCCCAATCCCCAAGAACCATTGATTAAAACCACATCTCTAAATCCGGTTTCAGTATCTAAAGTAAAAATTACTCCGGCAGAACCCAAATCAGACCTTACCATTTTCTTGAACTCCAACTGATAAGAGCAATTTTAAAATGATTAAATCCTTTTTCTTCACGATAAGAAATTGCTCTGTCTAAAAATAAAGAAACGATGCATTTTTTTACCGCTGTCCAATAATTCTTTTTCTCCCCTTACGTTTAAATATGTTTCGTGCTGTCCGGCAAAAGAAGCTGAAGGCAAATCTTCGGCAGTGGCTGAACTTCTGACAGCCACATCTAAGTTTTTCTGTTTATATTTTTTAGATAAAATCCGATATGATTTAATAATTTCTTCTTTTAAATCTTCGGGAAGCTCAGCTTTTGAAATCAAATTTCTTGCTTTTTTCCCCACTGCCTGCAGATTTCTGATGTTTTTTACGTCTAACTTTTTAAAAATTTCTTTTAATTTTGGCAAAAGATTGTTTTTCTTTAAAAAATACCAATAAGCAAAAGAGGTGGTAGCGAAACCATCGGGAACATTAATCCCTTTTTTATTTAATTGCGAAAACATTTCGCCCAGAGAAGCATTTTTTCCCCCAACCAAACCAACATCTTTTTTGGAAATTTCTTTAAACCATAGGATAAGAACCTCTCGCTTCGCTCGAGAACCTTGATTCTCGCTAACGCTCAAATTAAGTTTTTGCGATTTTTGTTTCATATTTTTATTGTTTTTTTAATTTTCTCTACACTTTCTGGGTTAGCAAGTGTACTCAAATCTCCCAGATCATCCTTTATCAGTATTTTCTTTAAAATCCTTCTCATTATTTTTCCCGACCTTGTTTTTGGTAAATCCTCAACTAAATAAATTTCTTTTGGCAAGGCAATGGGGCCTATCTCTTTTTTAATTTGTTCTATTACTTCTTTTTTTATTTCTTCATCTGCCTTGCTATTTTTGTAAACAATAAAGGCAACTGGTACTTCTCCTTTTATTTCGTCCGGAACGCCGATTACCGCGCATTCTGTAATGTCCGGATGCTGATTTATTGCCGCTTCTAATTCACCTGTAGATATTCTGTGCCCGGCCACCTTAATTACATCATCAACTCTGCCAATAATTCTAATCAATCCATTTTCATCTCGAAGGGCGCCATCTGAAGTAAAATAAACATCTTTTCCATATTGATTCCAATAAGTTTCTAAGTATTTTTCAGGATTTTTGTAAATTCCACGTAATAAACCCGGAGCAAAAGGAGAAAGCATAACTAAATTTCCCTGTTTTCCAAATCGGCAGGAATGTCCCTTTTTCATCTAAAATATCAAACTCTATTCCAGGAAAAGGTAAGCCGGTAAAGGCGGGTTTAAAAGGACCCATGCCCGGCAAGGAAGTTATTAAAATTCCGCCGGTTTCCGTCTGCCACCAAGTATCAACAATCGGGCATTTTTCTTTCCCCACTTCTTTAAAATACCATTGCCAAGCCGATTCATCAATTGGTTCCCCTACCGACCCCAATAATCTTAAATTTTCAAATTTATAATTTTTAATAATATCAGCACCGTATTTCTCAAACATTCTGATGGCGGTTGGCGCTGTATAAAAAATCGTTGCTTTATGTTTCTCAATAATTTTAGCCCACCTGTCTGGCGTCGGCCAAAACATTAACCCTTCAAATATTAAAAAAGTGGCGCCGCACAAAAGTGGTCCATAACAGCTGTAAGTATGGCCGGTTATCCAGCCGATGTCAGCTGTTGACCAAAAAATATCGTCATCTTTCAAATCAAATATCCATTGCGCCGTAGCTTTTGCTTGAACGGCGTAGCCGCCAGTAGTATGCAAGCAACCTTTTGGTTTTCCGGTTGAACCTGAAGTATAAAGAATAAAAAAAGGATCTTCTGAATCCATTATTTCCGATTCGCATTCCGTTGATTCTTTTTCAACTAATTGATGCCACCAAAAATCTCTATTTTCCTGCCACTTAATATCGTTGTCGGCCCTTTTTACAACCACAACTTTTTCAACTACTGTATTTTTTATTCCTTCATCAGCATTATTTTTTAAATTAACTAATCCCCCATTTCTGTAATATCCGTCGGCAGTAATCAAAATTTTAGCTTCTGAATCTATCAACCGAGTTTGAAGAGATGTTGAGGAAAAAGCAGAAAAGACAACGGTATGAACGGCTCCGATTCTGGCGCAAGCCAACATTGAAATTATTACTTCTGGAATCATCGGCAAATAAATTCCTACCCTGTCCCCCTTTTTCACTCCTAATTTTTTAAGAACATTGGCAAATTTATTAACCTCTTCAAAAAGTTCTTGATAAGTAAAAATTCTTACTTTTTCTCCGGTTGGTTCCGGTTCCCAAATTAAAGCTATTTTATCACTTTTTTCTTTTAAATTTCTGTCTAAGCAATTTTCAGTAATATTTATTTTTCCATTTAAAAACCACTGAAAATAAGGTGGTTTATGTTCAAAAACTTTGCCCCATTTTTTACTCCATTTCAATTCTCCGGCCAATTTTTCCCAAAATTTAATCGGGTCTTTTTCCGCTTCTTTATAAATAGAAGGATCTTTTATTAAGGCCTTCTTTTTAAACTCTTCGGATGGATAATACAAATCTCCTTTTTTAATCATATATTTTATTATATCTAAAATAAAAATAGGCGTCCATTACTGGACTCCCGGTTTTAGTTGGACGATGTTAGGACCTGTTTTGTAAATTAAAAAGCGGTTTGAAGTTATCTCGCCGCTTTACTGTGAAAAAAAATCCTTAACTATGCTCTTTAGAGTAATATATTCTTAAACCCAACGTGTTGATGGCAAAGCCAAACATAGCAAAAAGCATAAATCCTATAAGGCTAACAATCTCATATGCTGGCTTTTAGACAACCATGTCCATTGCCTAATAGTAATGCCATGCCAAGTAGCCCCACACTCCAGCCTAATATAGCAAGTCTCACTCCACGTTTTTTATTACAATCCTTCAAATCTTTTGGCACTGAAGCCATAGTGATTATAGGTTAACTCGAGCATCCCGAAAAATAATCCTAGCCAGCAGAACATAAATGGAATAGCAGCTGATATACCCTGCAATACACCTTCTTTAAGCTCGGCATCCATTGAACATACCATTCCAAACAAGAAAAAACAGAACCGTAGAGGTTCTTATACAGGGCTTAACCACTCTGCTAATTTGGGAGAAAGCTCAAAAAATCTCTCTAACATTTTATCTTACTCTCCTTTCTAGACATTTTCTAAATAATATTAACTTTTTTGTGTGCTAGAAACCTCCTTTTTTCAGTATCTTTAGATTATAAAGAAAATTTAAGAAAGTCAACCATCCTACCAAAAACCGCCCAAAACAATAGGCGGAATACTCAGCTCCCCTGGTTGGACGATGTTAGAACCTGTTTTGTAAATAAAAAACCCCTTTATTTTATCTCGTGGGGTTAAATACGAGTTTTGCCAGCTATTCGCGGGCTATCATGGGACCAAAATCTGGGTCCACAGCAATAGTTCCCTTTGGAACTTCATCGCCATGCCTATAGAGAGCTGGACCACCAACACTGAGAATGTGTCCCTTAATCTTGCTTTTCAGTTCATTAATGGCACTGAGGACACGCTGACGGCTGGCTTCGTCGCCGAGATGCAACACGCTTGCCCGTCCGCCGCTGTAGTGCCAGTCGACTTTAGCATTTGCTTTCTTGGCCACCAACCGCACCCAACGTTCCACATCATCAGGCTCTCCACTGACGACGCAAACACCCTTGCCGTTCTCGAAAATCTCAGGATCACATTGAGCCAATATTGGTCTACCTTTTGCCATAGAAATACCTCCTTCCTTCTTTTCGTTATTAAATTTTATACTTTATTATAATCTTTTTTTAAAAAAAAGTCAAATCCTATACTAAAAAGCCGCCTTGAGAAAGCGGCTGACTTGTCCGTAAATAATATTTGAACCTCTTGAATTTTATAATTTTTTTCCAATATACTCTGCGAATTCGGCTAACCTGCAGGCATAACCCCACTCATTATCGTACCAAGCAACGACTTTCACTAAATTATCCTTAGCCATTGTCAAAGAAGCGTCAACAATGGAAGAAAAACAATTTCCAATATAATCAGAAGAAACCAATTGAGCGTCTTCAATTCCCAAAATTCCTTTTAATTTCTCGGTTTGAGAGGCCTTTTTGAAGACAAAATTTACTTCTTCGGCCGTGGTCTTTTTTTCAACTTCGCAAATCAAATCTAAAACTGAAACAGTAGGCGTCGGCACCCGAAAAGCAATTCCATCCAATCTTCCTTTTAATTCCGGAATCACTCTGCCAATGGCTTTGGCAGCTCCCGTAGTCGTTGGAATAATGTTTAAAGCTGCCGCTCTCGCTCTTCTTAAATCTTTATGAGCTAAATCTAAAATTCTTTGGTCATTAGTATAGCTATGGATAGTACTCATAAATCCTTTTACTATCCCGAAGTTTTCATTTAAAACATTAGCTGTCGGCGCCAAACAATTAGTAGTGCAAGAACCCATATCCACTATTTCGTCTTTTTTGGGGTCAAATTTTTCTTCATTTACTCCTAATAAATAAGAGGGAATTTTTTCCGGATTATCATTAGGAGCAGAAATGATTACTTTTTTTGCTCCGGCTGTTAAGTGTTTTTTTGCGCCTTCGTAATCTGTAAAACGACCGGTACACTCTAAAACAACGTCAACTCCCAACTCTTTCCAGGGCAGTTTTGAAGGGTCGGTTTCGGCGAAGATTTTTACCGCTCTCCCTTCTTTTTTACCGTCAACTAAAATTTCTTTTTCAGTGAATTTAACCGGCTCTTTAAAAATACCATAAACAGAGTCATATTTTAAAAGATGAGCCATTGTTTTTGGATCGGTCAAATCATTAATCGCCACCACTTCTAAATTTGGGTGGCTGCTTAAAATTCTTCTAAAGGTTGGCCTTCCTATCCGGCCAAAACCGTTAATAGCAATTTTAATCATAATTGTTATTATTTTGGAATCTTTAATAATTTACAAATTTTTTCTTTGTCAAAACCAACCACAAATTGGTCGCCAATTTCTAAAATTGGCACCTCCATTTTCCCTGTTTTTTTAATCAACTCTTCTTTTAATTTTTCATCTTGGGAAACGTCTATTTCTTCAAATTCTATATTACATTCTTTCAAAAATTCCTTCAAAGTATAACAATAAGGACAAACCGGCGTAACGAAAATTTTTACCATAACTTTGAATTATTTTTTTATAATTTCCTATTCTATTGTTCGCAACCTCCGCTATTGCCCGAAGAATCTGTCCCTGTACCAAGACCGGGAGAAGAAGCTTCGCTGGAGAGAGTTTGTGAGCACTCAGAGGGCAAGTTGGTAAAAGCGTTACAAACAATTTCTTTAAATTTCTCTGGCGATCTATCAAGATCGGAAATTACCGCACATTTTATATTCCCGCCGGGACAGTATTGTTGATCTGTAACTACCACCGTATCATTGATTACTATGGTTGGGGAACCTCCCACGCCGTATTGCTGATTAAGGTTATCATTAACACCAAATTTCGGGTATTGGCCCGAAACCCAAGTACTTTTATCGTTGTAACCTTCAGTAATTTTGTATTGCGTATCTGTTGCTGAAATACAAGAGTTCATTTTATTTTTGTCTATGTTTGCTTCGGTCAGACATTTATTAAAATCCCCGTCCTTAACAAAACAACTTAAATAATTATAGTATTTATCTTTTTGTTCTTTCTGAATGCAATATTGCCTTAAATTTTCATCAATTTCCTGTTTCTCATGCATTATGTAATTCACAAAATAAACACCCATTTCGGCTTTATTCTTCAATAAATCATAAACCGGCAAAAACATCTTCTGGGCTTGCAAACCATAAGGACAATATGACATCACGAAAAGTTTAACATCAGGGATATCTTTTTTAGGAACTTCACCTGCTCGTATTACCGCTCGCTTGTGGAGTAGCTGTCGGTGTGGGCTCCAGATCAAATCCTCCAGCAAAAAGAAACTTACCATTTTTAGTCACATAGGAATCAAATTCGTCATCACCTAATTTAATTTTAATTTTATATAAGCCATTCTCTTCTGTAACGCTTACCAAAGAAGCGGTTGCTCCGCCAGTTAAAGTATCCTTATTCTGGTTAATATAATTTATCGCCTTATCAGCTGCTTGCTGAGACGATAATTTTCCCGGTATTCTTCCAGTACCCAATCCTAAAAAGTAAACAGCGGCTCCACCAATTAAAAAGGTGACTATTATAATTGCTAAAAGTATTAATTTTCTTTTCATATTTTATGAACGACAGCGAAGAAAATATATCGACGCAGTCGCTATATTTTAATTATAACAAAAAATTATTTTCTAATCAAACTCGACCTTTAAAGCGTTCTTTTATCTATTAATTTTAAAGATTCATCTAATTCGTATTCTATCAAGCCGCCGTAAGGAATTTCCAAATTAATTATATCTTTATCGGAAATTTTTTCAACATATTTTACTATTGACCTCAAAGAATTATGGCTGGCCACTATCAAAACGTTCTTCCCTTCTTTTAAGTCTTTTTCAACATATTTTTTATAAAATGGAATAGTTCTTTTTACTACATCTTTCAAACTCTCGCCGCCCGGAGGCGCCATATCATAACTCCTTCTCCAAAGATGAACTTTTTCCTCTCCATATTTCTGTTTTATTTCATCTTTATTTAACCCTTGCAGATTACCATAATATCTTTCGTTCAATTTCTCTGATACATAAACCGGGGTATCGTTTTGACTTTTATCAGTATAATTACCCCATTTCCCCATTTTTCCGCCATCATAGTGGATAAAAAATGGATATTTTGATGCATATTCAAAAATTCTAGCTACCGTATCTTGGTTTCTGAAGAGAGGTGAAGTATAAATTTCATCAATTTTAAATTGAGATAATTTTTCTGCGATTTCTTTAGCGCTTTCTTTTCCTTCTTGACATAACGGTCCATCAGTCCAACCAGCAAAGCGGTTTTCTAAATTCCACTGAGACTTGAGATGTCTTAAGAGTATCAATTTTGGCATAAAATTATTTATTTTTTAATTCTTCTTCAATTTTTAAAAGACGATTATATTTTACCACTCTTTCTCCTTTGGTTGGAGCGCCTGCCATTATCCAGCCATTTCCCAATCCTACTGCCAAGTCGGAAATAAAATCATCACAGGTTTCTCCACTTCGATGTTTAACAAAAACTTCCCAGCCATCCTTCATCGCTAATTTACCCGCCTCTATTGTTTCTGAAACTGTTCCAATTTGATTTGGTTTTAAAATTAAACCATTGCAGGCTTTTTTGTTTTTGGCAAGTTTAATTCTTTCTAAATTAGTTACTAAGAGATCATCCCCAATGATTGTTATTCGATTTCCGAATTTTTCAGTAATCATTTGAAATCCCTCCCAGTCTTCCTCTAAAAAGGGGTCTTCAATGGCTATTATTGGATATTCGGAAAAAAGTTCTGAATAAAATTCTAAAAGTTTTTCTTTGTTTAAAATTCCGCTTTCAAAGTGATATTTTCCGTTTCGGTAAAAAGATGATGCAGCAATATCAAGGATAATCTTCACTTTATTTTTGTAACCGGCTTTTTCAATAGCTGCCATTATTAAATCCAAAGCTTCTTTCGTTTTTTTAAGAGGCGGGTTGAATGCTCCCTCAAGGCCTACATTGATAGCTGATTTTCCATATTTTTTACTCAAAATTTCTCCTAAAACATGGAAGATTTCAGTATTAATTCTCAATCTTTCTTTAAAAGAAGCGGCGAAGTTTACAACCATAAATTCTTGAACATCTAAATCTCCTCTGCCGTGTAGCCCACCCTCCATTATCAAAGGACAAGGGGTTGGCAGTTTTGGTTGCTTTTTTGATAATTGTGAAATCCATTTCCAAAGAGGAATATTTTTTGCCGCAGCTCCTGCTCTTAAAGAAGTTATTGAAGTCGCCAAAATGGCGTTTGCTCCGAGTTTTGACTTGTTTTTTGTCCCATCAAGTTTAATTAAAAAATCATCTATTTCTTTTTGTTCGGTTGGGTTTTTCCCAATCAATTTTGGAGCAATAATTCTATTAACGTTATTTACCGCAGTTTTTACTCCCCCATCTTTATCTCTCAACTCTACCGCTTCATATTTTCCCTTAGAGGTACCCGAAGGAACCGAAGCCCGAAAAATCCCTGAATTGGTTTCTAAATCAACTTCAATAGTTGGATCACCTTTGGAATTTAAAATTTCTCGGGCCTTTAGAGATTTAATTTTGTAATTTTTAATCATAAAAGTTATAATTTCTTTTTTAGTTGAAAAGCTAATGGTCTTTCAGTAGTTAAAGAGAAAAATAAAATAAGACTTAACACAACTAAACCCATGTCTCCCCAAATATTGTCTAAATGGAAAATTGTTATAACAATGAAATTTAAAATAATGATTAATATTCCAAAAAAGAAAAAGAAAATAACCCTCTGAGCTACCTTTTTCAGAAACAAATCTGCTGATTTTAATGTTTGAATATAAATTAGAATAAAAAAGATAAAAACAATTATAAAAATAAATGCTCTCAATAATAATACATATAAAGGAGCATTGCTAAAATCCCAATTTATTGCCCCACTTGATTCAAGAAAAGGCTGAGAAGGAGAATTTATAACAAAAAAAGTGGCCGCTAACCCTAAAATTAAAATTGGGAAAAAACCAAACCAAGGAGAAATTTTGGGAAATTTAATATGTACAAACAAATAACCCCCAATGGCTAATCCTATTGCTTCAAAAAAAGCTGCGGCATCTATAGTAAATTTTAAAAAATCTTGATTATTCAAAAAAAATAACCCTCCAATAACTCTAATAACTACGAGAATCCAAAAGGGTATAATTAATAAAAAGAAAAATTTAGGAATAGTAGTTCTATCTTTCTGAAAATATTTAAAAAAGCGGTATAGCAAATAACTTAAAACAATAAAAAGAGATAGATAAGCTATACCAGTTGTGGAATAGAGCATAATTTAATTTTTTCTAAAGTGATTGTAAATAATCATAAGCTGCCAAAGCAGCTTTCGTGCCTTCACCACAAGCCGTAACAATCTGTTTATATTTCCCGATATTGACATCACCGGCTGCAAAAAGACCGGGGGTTTTGGTCTGAAACGTTTCAAAATCAACTTTTATTTCATCTTTTTCATTAAATTCCACCAAATCTTTAATAAATGATGTTGCAGGTTGCGAACCAATTTCAACAAAAACTCCCTCTACCGCCAAAGTTATATTTTCTCCTGTTTTTCCGTTTTGATAAACAATGGAATCAACGAATTCTTTACCTTTAATTTCTTTTAGAATGGCTTTAGTTATTATCTCAACTTTCGCCGCTTTCTTGGCTTTTTCTTGATTTTCGGCATCAGCCTTGATTTCGGGTCCTGTTTCTAAGATATAAATTTTTTTAGCTATATTGCTTAAAGATATGGCTGTTTCAAAAGCGCTGTTTCCCCCGCCTATTACGGCTATATTTTTATTTGAAAAAAAAGGACCATCACAAAGAGAACAATAGCTTACCCCCCGACCAATAAATTCTTTTTCTCCCGGAACCTCCAATGGTCTTGGATCTCCTCCCGAAGTAATAATTACTGATTTAGAATTAAATTTATTTTTGCTTTTAGTTAAAATTGAAAATTCTTCTCCAATTTTTTCTAATTTGGCAACCTCATCTCTTTTAATTTCAATTTTTTGTTTTCTTAAATGCTTTTCAAATCTTTGAACTAACTCCAACCCTGAAATTTCTTCAAACCCGGGATAATTTTCAATAGCAACAGCTTTTCTTGCCATTTGGCCTCCGAAATCTTTGGCGATTAATAAAACTTTTAATCTTTGCCTGGCAGAATAAATACCGGCAGCAATGCCTGCCGGTCCACCGCCAATGATGATTAAGTCGTACATAAAAATTTTGCTAAATATCTAAGTAGAAAGCCAGCCACCGTCAACTACTACGGTAGAACCTGTCATATAAGAAGATTCATCCGACGCCAAGAACAAAACTGCATTTGAAATTTCTTCCGGTTTGCCCATCCGATGCATGGGAATTCGAGACAGCATCCCTTCCATTATTTTTGGATCTTGTTTCGGAGAGGCGGCCGTTGATACATCTATTGCTCCGGGAGCAATGGCATTGACCCGAATATTATGAGAAACTAATTCCAAGGCTATAGCTTCGGTCATTGCCACAATTCCCCCTTTTGAAGCACAATAATGAACGAGACCCGGAAATCCAACGCCTACCTGGCCCATAGCTATTGAAGTAATATTAATAATAACTCCTGATTTTTGTTTTATCATTTCTTTGGCGCAAGCCTGGGCACATAAAAAATAACCTTTCAGATTAATATCTAAGACCTTATCCCATTCCTCCTCGGTTAGCTCTAAAAATGGCTTGAATGGATAAATTCCGGCATTATTTACCAAAATATCTATCTTGCCAAATTTCTCAAGGGTCTTTTTTACCATCTCCTCAATTTCTGTCTTTTTTAGAACATCACATTTTATGGCCATTGCCTCTCCCCCATCTTTTTCAATCTCTTTTACTACTTTTTCGCAATCTTCTTCTGAAATGTCTGCAACTACAACTTTGGCTCCGGCTTTTGCCAAAGTTAAGGCATGGGAACGACCCATGCCCTGCCTAGCTCCGGTAATTATTGCAACTTTATTTTTTAAAGAAAACATATCAAGAATAATTTAGTAATTTTTCCGACCTTTTATTTTGAGCGAAGCGAGAATCAAGGTTCTGCGAAGCAGGTTCTTATTTTGAGCGAAGCGAGAATCAAGGTTCTGCGAAGCAGGTTCTTATTTTGAGCGAAGCGAGAATCAAGGTTCTGCGAAGCAGGTTCTTATTTTGAGCGAAGCGAGAATCAAGGTTCTGCGAAGCAGGTTCTTACTTAATTACCTCGGGGATTGCTTCAATTAAATCGGTTGCCATTAATGATTCTCCAAATTTTCTAGCGGCTGATTCTCCAGCCAATCCATTAATAAAAGCTGCTGCTTGAGCTGCCTCAAAAATTGGTATTCCTCTGGCTATCAAAGCTCCCGCAATCCCAGCTAAAGTGTCGCCAGTGCCGCCTTTGGTCATAAAAGGAGAACCAGTTTTGCTTAAAGCTACTTCTTTGCCATCAGAAATTATATCTATTGCCCCTTTTAATAAAATGGTTGTTTGAAGCCGTTTTGCTTCGGCTTCAACAACTTTTATTTTTTCCTCTTCTGATAATTTAGAAACTTCTTTTCCGGTTAAAATATAAAATTCGTAAGTATGGGGAGTAATTAAAAAATTCTTTCCCGAGACAACTTCTGGTTTTTTCCCTACGGCGTGGATAGCGTCAGCGTCAATTACTGCGGGAACCTCAGTTTTAGATAAATATTCTAAAATTGCGGTCTTGAGTTTCTTCTGACCTGCCCGCCCCTCCACCAATAACTACTGCTGTTTTTCCATTAGAAACAATTTTGGCCGCCTCTGTCATTGAAAATAAAGTAGCCAAATGCTTAATTGTCAGCCAGTCGCCTTCCAAGGGATAAGTAGCTAAATTGGGCGAAAAACTAGCTATAATATCTGCTGCTCTTTTGGGTGCAATAATTCTGACCATATCCACTCCTGATTTAAAAGCGGATAAAGCTGAAAGAGCCGGCGAACCTGAATAAGATTCCGAACCGCCGATAATTAATAAAAGGCCGAAATCATATTTTTTAACGCCAGACGGCCTTTTTTTGTAAATTTTTTTTAAAATGTCTTTATTTACTTCAATCATAGTTTTTCTTCCTTTAAAAATTTTTTTAATTTATCCCCAAATTGAGGATGTTTTAAGGAAAGATATAGATGAGATTCTAACCAGCCAAGTTTGTTGCCGCATTCCAACCATCTCCCTTCAAATTCATATCCATAAACTATTTTACCATCTTTTACCATTTTGTCTAAAACTTCACCGAGAATTATCTCACCCCGTTTTCCTATTTTTGCTTTTTTTAAATAATAAAAAACTTCTGGAGTTAAAACATATTTTCCAACAAGCGCCAAATCTGACGGCGCCTCTTCAATCAAAGGTTTTTCCACGATTTTTTTAATTTTATAAAGACGATTAGCTATCTTTTCTACTCCAATTATCCCATAAAAAGGCAGTTTTTCTTTTGGAAGCCGATAAGGAGCTAAAACCGGCTTTTGACAGGTTTTAAAAACCTTCAATAACTGTAAAAGACAGGGTATCTTTGAATCAACAACGTCATCTGCCCATAAAGCAGCAACCGGTTCTTCTCCGATAATTTTTTGCGCCTGTAAAACAGCGTGTCCATCTCCCAGGGGTTTTCTTTGAAAAACAAAAGAAAAGGAAAGATTCTTGCAAATTTCTTCTAAATTTTTAATTTCTTCCAAAAGATGGTTTCTTTTTCTTTCTTTTAAAATTTTTTCTATTTTTGGAGATTTTTTAAAGTAATTTAAAATAATTTTCTTTTCAGGAGTAATAACGAAAATAATTTCTGAAATCCCTGACGCCTTCGCCTCTTCAATAATATATTGGATAACCGGCTTATCAACTAAAGGCCAAAGTTCTTTGGGAACTACTTTTGACAAAGGCAAAAATCTGGTTCCCAAACCAGCAACGGGGATTATAGCTTTTTTAACTTCTGACATTTTTTATTATTTAAGTCCTAAAAAAGTTTTCTCTTTCTTAAAAAAGCTGGGGGTTCCCAAAACTTTTCTTTCTCGATTATTTCTTTTTCGGCTTCTTTATCTGCCTCTTTCACTTGAAGGGCGTTTCGTCTAACTTTTATCTCAATTTTCTCTTCAGGGGCTGGTAAAGAAGCATTATTGATTTCTTTTTCTACCGGCTGAACAAACTTTTCTTTTCTAATTTTTTTAATTTTAGTTGAAGGTTTTTTTATTTTCGGTTTTTTTCTTTTCTTTCTTGAAGCTTTAATTTTTTTCTTTATTTTTAATAATTTAGATTTTCTCTTTTTTCTTTTGCGTTTTGTTTTTTTGGGGACAGACTTTTGTTTTTACTTTTTTTGGTTCTGATGGAAAAATTTTTGCTTGACAACCATTAGCCAATAAACTGACTTTTATTTTATCTGTACCTTTTTTGTTTTGGCTGATGCCAAAAATAATTTTTGCTTCTTTATTTACTGTACCAAAAATGCTTTTTGAAATCTGAGAAACTTCAGCCAAACTTAGGTCTTTTCCGCCTGTAATATTAAACAAAATCCCTTTTGCTCCTCGGATAGTGTAAGGATATAAAGGGCTGAAGCTCATTTTTTTTATTACCTCCTCAATCCCTTCTGCTTTCTCAAGTTCAACTGTGTTTAAATAAGTTAATCTTCCTCGCCCGCTGAAAATTGTCTTGAAATCAGCAAAATCAATATTAATTAAACCTGGTTGATAAATAGTTTCAATTAAGCCTTCAAGATTATCGGCTAAATTCTTGTTTATAGCCGATAATGCTTTAGTTAAAGGAGTTTCTTTCTCAATTATTTTAAAAATAAGCTCATTGGGGATAATTGACACTCCATTTAAATGAGGTCTCAATTTTTCAAATGCCTCTTGGGCAATCTCTATTTTCTTTTCTCCTTCAAATTTAAAGGGCAGAGTAAAAATGCCGTAAGTAATATTCCCCAAACTTTTGGAAATTTTAGCAAAAATAGGAGCAGCTCCAGAACCTGCCCCGCCTCCTAAGGTGGCAATTAAAATCACCAAATCTTGTCCTTTTAATAAATTTTTGATTTTATCTTTTACTTCAAGGGCTGACTGTTCTCCTAATTCCGGATTCATTCCCGTTCCCAAGCCGCGGGTGAAACTTTCGCCAAATTGGAATTTCAAAGCTTTACGACTGACCTCTCTTAGCGCCTGGCGGTCGGTATTAGCAACAATAAAAGTTGCCTTTTTCACTCTTGAAATTAATTCCGAAACAATATTACCTCCTCCGCCGCCAATACCAACCACTCTGATTTTGGTTTTTTTCACTTTTCCAATTTCAGGTAGAGGTTTTTTGATTGCTTGCCCCGTAGGAAGCCGAAGGCTTTCCTTCGGGGGTTTTTTTGACTTTTTCCTTGCCATTAAATTAAGTATAACCCC
>CAWFZW010000004.1:0-214601 GCA_963820485.1 Candidatus Nealsoniibacteriota bacterium | reverse complement strand
CCCAATTCTTGAGTATAAGCAGAGAAAAGGACCAAAGCAGCCAAACCCGCCGAAGCTATGGCATAACCTTTGGTTACGGCTTTTGTGGTGTTACCGACCGCATCTAAATTATCGGTTACTTTTCTGACTTCTTCCGGAAGACCCGACATTTCGGCAATGCCGCCGGCATTGTCGGTAATGGGTCCGTAAGAATCTATGGCCACAATAATGCCGGCCAAAGAAAGCATGGCCATTGCGGCAATGGCAATTCCATAAAGACCGGCCAGCCAAAAACTCAAAAACATTCCAATCACAATCAAAATAATGGGGAGAGCGGTTGACTGCATTCCGACCGCCAAGCCCGTAATTATATTGGTGGCGTGGCCTGACTGGGAAGAAGCAGCAATGGATTTTACGGGGCTGTATTTTTTTGAAGTGTAATATTCGGTAATCACCATCATGCCGGCCGTAATTAAAATTCCGATTAAAGAAGCGAAATAAAGTTTGATTTTTGAAAATTCCGGGTCTAAAACCGAAACTTTGCTTATAACAAAATAAAAACCAATGGCCGAAATAACTGCCGCCACCATCAAGCCCTTATAAAGAGCTTTCATAATACTTTGGGATTTGCCAAGTTTGACGAAAAAAGTGGCTAAAATCGAACCTAAAATAGAAACCGCTCCCAAAAGAAGAGGTAAAGAAATTAAAGAAGAATTGGGAAAAAGCAAATCACCCAAAATCATCGCGGCTATTGCGGTAATGGCGTAAGTTTCAAATAAATCGGCTGCCATGCCGGCACAATCCCCGACATTGTCTCCGACCTGGTCGGCAATCACGGCCGGATTTCTGGGGTCATCTTCAGGAATTCCTTTTTCAACTTTACCGACCAAATCAGCCCCGACATCGGCGGCTTTGGTATAAATTCCTCCGCCCAACCTGGCAAAAACCGAAATTAAAGAACCCCCAAATCCCAAAGCTATTAAAGATTTTAAATCGTGGGTTAAAGCATAAAAACCGGCAACCGACAAAAGCCCCAAACCAACCACCAAAAAACCGGTTACCGAACCTCCTTGGAAAGAAAGAGAAAAAGCTTTTCCTAATCCGCTTTTGGCAGCTTCAGCCACTTTGGCGTTGGTGGAAGTGGAAACCATCATTCCGATAAAACCGGATAATCCCGAAGCCAAAGCGCCGATTAAAAATCCGAAAGCGGGAAGGGGAGTTTTAAAAATCCACCATAAAATAAAAAATAAAACGCCTCCGACAATGGCTATGGTTTTATACTGTCTGGCTAAATAAGATTTAGCTCCTTCTTTAATGGCTTGCTGGATTTCAACCATTTTGCCGGAGCCTGAAGATGATTTTTTTATTTTTTGAATTAAAAAAATGGCAAAAACTATGGCGAAAAGAGAAACTAAAACGGAAAAAAAATAGGGCATAATAAAATATTAAATGCCAAAAATCAGCCCCTAAATTGATTTTGAAATTTAGCCGGTTGATTCCGATTTGGCATTAGATTTTTTTGTTTTTGATTTTTTAGCTTTTTTCTTTTTTATTTCTTTTTTTTCTTCAACTTTTTCTTCCGCTTCTTCAACTTCCTCCTTCTCTTCGGGTCCCGCTTCGGGACTCCTGACGTCTATTTTCCAGCCGGTCAGTTTTGCCGCCAATCTCACGTTTTGGCCGTCTTTTCCAATTGCCAAAGATAATTGGTCTTCGGGAACAACGGCTAAGGCTTTATTTTTGGGCATAATTTTCACTTCCAAAACTTTGGCCGGAGACAAAGAATTGGCAATATATTTTTCCGGGTCGTCGGAATATTCAATAATGTCAATTTTTTCTCCGCCCAATTCATTAATTACCGCCATCACTCTCGTCCCTCTCTGGCCGACGGTTGAACCTATGGGGTCAATTCCTTCTTCCTTTGACTCTACGGCGATTTTTGTCCTGGAACCCGCTTCTCTGGCAATGGAACGAACTTGAACCTGGCCTGAAGAGATTTCCGGCACTTCCAGTTCAAAGAGTTTGGAAATTAATTTGGGATAAGCGCGGGAAAGAAAAATCATAGGACCTTTCGGCGTTTCCTCAACTTTTAAAATAAAAACTTTCAATCTTTGGCCCGGTCTATAAAATTCTCCCGGAACTTGTTCTTCTTTGGTTAAAATTCCCAGAGTTTTGCCAATGTCAAAAAAAACATTTCTGCCTTCAACCCTCTGGCAAATGGCGGAAACTATTTCGCCTTCTTTTGATTTGTATTCTTCCAAAATCGCCTCTCTTTCCGCTTCTCTCAGTTTTTGCAAAATCACTTGCTTTGCCGTCTGAGCGGCGATTCGGCCGTAATCTTTTTGAGTTTCAAGTTCAATTTTCAATTCCTGGCCGGCTTTTATTTTCGGCTCTATTTTTTTGGCTTCTTCAAGCATAATGTGTTTTTCCGGATTGAACCTGATTTTTTTCCCTTCAGTCAATGTAGTTTTGGTCATTTCTTCTTCTCTGACAAAAGTTTCGGGAGGCAAGTTTTTCAAATTAGCCAATTCCTCTTCGGAATAAATCATACTCTTGTCAACCACCAATTTTATTTGCCAAAATTTAACTTCGCCTGATTCCGATTCAAGCTTAGCTTTGATTATTTGGCCCTTTTTTCCGTAATCTTTTTTGTAAGCGGAGGCAATGGCAGCTTCAATGGTCTCAATGACCCTTTCATAAGGTATTCCTTTTTCTTCCGCGATTTGGGCGATAGCTGAGGTGAAATTTTTTATATCCATATTTTTTAAAAAAAGTCCGTTTCCCAACGGACGAAATTTCTCTTACAAATCCTAACTGCTTTTAGTTTAACAGGATGATAATCAATGTCAACCCCGGTAGAAGTTCTAATATACGGCATTTTCCAGATGCCGGATTTTGGCTTTATTGTCCTGGCTGATTTCAACGGCAATAATGTCAATTTGCCATTGCGTATCCAAGGGAATCTTCTTTTTCATCAGCCAGCTTTCAGCGGCTTTTATTAATTTTCTTTGTTTTTGAAAATCCACTTTGTCTTCCGGCAAAAAATTATCGGCACTTTTCAAGAGTTTTCACCTCAACAAAATTATTAATGTCCTCCTTCTTGGCGATAATGTCAATTTCTCCTTTTTGAGGACTGCCAAAAATCCTAAATTCGTAATTCCTGTCCAAAATTTTATATCCTTTATCTTTCAAATAATTTTCAGGGACAGCTTTGATTGTTTCTTCATCTCTGGCAAAAGTTTCAGGAAGCAAGTTTTTCAAATCAGCCAATTCTTCTTCGGAATAAATCATACTCTTGTCAACCACCAATTTTATTTGCCAAAATTTAACTTCGCCTGATTCCGATTCAAGTTTAGCTTTGATTATTTGGCCCTTTTTTCCGTAATCTTTTTTGTAAGCGGAGGCAATGGCAGCTTCAATGGTCTCAATGACCTTTTCATGGGGTATTCCTTTTTCTTCCGCGATTTGGCCGATGGCTGAGGTAAAATTTTTTATATCCACCCCGTTAGAAACCCTTGGCGAAAAAGAATTTTAGTCTGTTTTTGAGGTATTTTCTACCCATACCAGACTTTAAATACCTTTCTCTTGCTCGGGTATCTTGTTGATTAATACTAATTTCACAATATATTATTTTCCAAGGGACCCCATATTTTGTAGATTTATGTCTTCCAGAATTATGTTGTAAAATTCTTTTTCGCAGATCTTTAGTCGAACCCATGTACCAGCTACCAACTTTATTTTGCAAAACATAAACATACCAATTTTGCGAGTTTTTAACGGGGTCCATATTTTTAAAAAAAGTCCGTTTCCCAACGGACGAAATTTCTCTTACAAGTCTTTACTGCTTTTAGTTTAACAGGATGATAATCAATGTCAACCCCGTTAGAAGTTTTAATAGACAGCGTTTTCTAAATGCCGGATTTTGGATTTATCGTCCTGACCGATTTCAACGGCTATAATGTCAATTTGCCATTGCGTATCCAGGGGAATCTTCTTTTTCATCAGCCAGCTTTCAGCGGCTTTTATTAATTTTCTTTGTTTTTGAAAATCAACTTTGTCTTCGGGCAAAAAATTATCGGCACTTTTCAAAGTTTTCACCTCAACAAAATGAATAACATCCCCCTGCTTAGCAATAATGTCAATTTCTCCTTTTTGGGGACTGCCAAAAATCCTAAATTCGTAATTCCTGTCCAAAATTTTATATCCGTTCTTTATCAAATAATTTTCAGCTATTTTTTCGCCAAAATCTCCTAAATTTTTTGTACTCACAAAAATTGATTAGTTATTATTCTTTATCCTACCGCGTCCATCCGAAGCTCACAAGCGAAGGAGGAATAAAAAACCGCCCGGCCGTCCGGCATAAGGCGAAAAAAATTGGCGCAACCTATCGGGTCGCGCCATGCATTATTTACTCAAAGTCCAAGGCACATTTTATGATTTTTTACCTGTCCCCAGGATATAACCTGTAAGAACTCGGGATATTTTGGAGGACCGTCTTTGTCCCGAAAAACACAATGGGGCTCGGGAATAGCGAGAGACATTCGGTCTTTCCCCCGTCTATCGTGCAGTACTGCCTATCTCCTCTGATTGTATAGAAATCGCAAACTCCGAAATCAATCTTATAGGCACGTTGGAGATAAAACACGAGTTGTCTGGGGGGATAGGACTCCAAAGCCACATCTCCGGCAGAATTTCCATCAGCTTTTCAAGTCTTTCTTTTATGCTTTTGCATTGCCGTAAAATCTCTATCCAATTGCCGCTTTCAATTATTTTTATTGTCTCCTGAACTTTATCAGCCATTCTTAACCTCCTTTTTCTTCAAAACATCGTCCTTGCGAATGACCTCAGCAATACGACGAATATCCCATTGATACAAAGTGCCACCTTTTTCCAAACGCGCAAATTCTATCGCATCTTCTTTCTGAGTGAAATAAAGATAAGATAAAAATGCTCTGGGGTTTAGACCAATCGGTCCATCAGCTACGATTTCCCAGTTTCCTTTGCCTGGAGTAAGAATTCCAAGACCAATTAAAAGGGAATGTAATCTCTCTTCTGGTCATGGAATCTTCCCATGGCAAAATGTTCGTTATAATGCCGCCAGTTTACCTTCGGCTTGCCGTTAACTTCACTGACAAACTCTTTGGCATTTTCCTCAAAATCTTTTATCGATTCGTCCTTGGCGCAATCGGCGCAAGTCATACCGTCTTTGAATATCTTAATGGTGAGGCCAAGATAGACAAAGGTAACGTCCTGACACTTCCCAGCCCGATTCTTCTTACAGTTGTAACACAGTTTGTTTTTCACTTTTAACCTCCTAAAGAACTAAACTATCCTGTTTTATCAGGATATTTAAATATATAATAATATTTATTCTAAGTCAACTTCGGCCTAAATTTTGGTTATTATAATCATCTTAAATTTCTACTTTCCACTCTTTGAAAAACTGCTTTAAATAATTCTCTAAAATTTATGCCGTTTTTCGGCAATTTTCCTAGCAGTCTTTGTGTTTAACCTGTTTTTGAGAAGCAGCAACTTCTCAAAAAAGTGGTTTATTGAAGTGGTTTTTGCGTCTTTATAAGCCTTAAAAGATTTGTGCAGTTTTGGTTTAATCTCTGGATTGTATATTTCTCTTCCTTTATGACCGCCGTAAGCAAAAGTTCTGCGGCAATTCCAATTGCGCCTATAACGTCTAACCTATGGGCATCTTGAACAATCTTTCCTTCTCTTGTTTTGATTTTATTTTTAACCCCGGCCCCTTTAAAAGAAATATTATCAATAATGTGACAAATATATTTTATAGTTTTATCATCAACCCCTAAATTTTTTAATAAGGTTTTTGCTTTTTTTGAACCGGCTTTTGTATCACCATTATAAAATTTCCAGTCGGCAATGTCGTGAAGTAAGGCAGCTAATTCAATTATAAATAAATCGCCTCCTTCTCTTTTGGCGATTTTCTTTGCCATTTTCCAAACCCTCCAACTGTGCCACCAGTCATGGCCCGTCGGCTCACTCTTAAAGTCTTTCTTGATATACTCTTTAACTTGAGTGACAATTTGTTTTTTGTTCATTTTTCTCAACTTCGACTCGCCCGCCGTAGCCTTGGCGAAGGAAGGGCTAAATTTTTACCCCTAGGGTCGCGAAGTGACTCCTTCGGGCTCGCCCGGAGTTTCCCGCTTTTAGCGGGACTACTACCGGGGTTGATTATTTTCTTCTTCCGATTTTTTCTTTAAATTATCGCGGATTTCTTTTAATAAACTAACAATCTCATTAATTTTCCAAGACCCAAAGATTAATTGAAAGTTGCGGAAAAGTAAAAATAAAACAAGAATTATTATAATTCCTATTATGAAACCACCCATAGAAAAGTGCATAAAATTGAAACTATTGTACATAAAATTTAAAAATAATTTTAATTAATTCTTCGACTTTTAACTAAAAATCAGCTTGTTTTAGCTGATTTTAATTTAATTTTTTTCAAAAGTCAAATAGTTTTTATTCGAAAAATTATTTCATCTTGCTACTCATTATTTTTTGATTGATAAAAATCTGGCGTTTATTGCCACTATTATTGTGCTCAAAGACATAAAAACCGCACCCATTGCGGGGTTTAAAAGAATACCTAAATTATAAAGGACCCCGGCTGCCAGAGGAATGGCAAAAAATATTGTAACCCGTAGCCCATAAAAGATTTTGCTTCATCTTGGAATAGGTGGCTTTTGCTAAACCAATTATAGAAACAACATCTCTCGGGTCGCTTCTTACTAAAATAATACCTGCTGATTCTATTGCTACATCAGTTCCAGCTCCAATGGCTATTCCAACATCAGCCTGAACTAAAGCCGGGGCATCATTTACTCCGTCACCAACCATCGCCACCTTAAATCCCTGAGATTGAACTTTTTTAACAACTTCGGCTTTTTCATGGGGTAAAACTTCAGCAAAAAAGTCATCTAATCCCAATTCCTCAGCTACCCATTTAGCGACCTGCTTGTTATCGCCAGTCAGCATCATAGATTTAATTCCCTGTAGATTTTAATCTATCAATTGCCTCTTTTGATTCTTCTTTAATCAAATCAGCCAAGACAATTGCTCCGATTGGCGAATTTTCCTCTAAAAGATAAACAATAGTTTTCCCCTGCATTAATAATTCAGAAATTTTTTCATTCTCTATTTTTATATTATTTTCCTTTAAATAATTCTGGCCTACTGCTCTGATAATTTTCCCCTCAATGTTTCCCTGAACACCTCTGCCGGGAATAGAAATAAAATTACGGACTTCGCCTGTTTCAACATTTCTCTCTTTGCTTTTTTCAGGATACCTTTGGCTATTGGATGTTCTGAATTAAATTCCAAAGGTGGGCAGTGTAAAATAAAATTTCATCCTCTTTATATCCTGTCTGAGTTATTATATCACTCACTCCAAATTCTCCTTTTGTCAGCGTGCCTGTTTTATCGAAAATGATGGCATTTATATTTCTTGCTTTTTCAAAAGCCACCCTATCTCTTATTAAAAGACCATTTTTTGCTGAAAGAGAAGTTGAAATTGCCACCACCAAAGGTACAGCCAGTCCTAAAGCATGGGGACAGGTAATAATCATTACCGTTACCATTCTCTCAAGCGAGAAAACGAATTCTTTGCCCAAATAGAGCCACGACAACAAGGTTATTAGTCCTATAGAAATTGCAACAACAGTAAGCCATAAGGCGGCTCTGTTTGCCAAGTCCTGGGTTTTTGATTTTGATTCTTGAGCTTTTTTAACAAGATTTATTACCTGAGAAAGGTAGGATTCCTCGCCCCGGTGAGTTATTTTTACTTCAATTGCTCCTTCTCCATTAACAGAACCTCCGATAACCTTATCGTCCATACCCTTGCTGACGGGTTTTGATTCTCCGGTCAGCATCGCCTCATTAATGCTTGTTTCCCCTTTTAGGACCAAACCATCGGCTGGAATTTTCTCGCCAGGTTTCACCAGAATAACATCGTCGATCTCTAACTCTGAAATTGGAACATCCTCTATTTCTCCTCCTTCTTTTTTGAGGTGAGCTTCTGAAGGTAGCAATTTAGCAAGGGATTCCAAAGCCCGGGAGGTGCGCCAAAAACTGAACGCATTTCTATCCAGTGGCCCAAAAGCATAATATCGATCAAAGTAGCCAGTTCCCAGAATAGAATCACCTTTTAAGCCAAAGATAACCGCACTGCTATAAAGGCAGTGCGACGCTGATTGCCAAAGCGATAAGCGCTACTACCTCCGGGTTGTCTTTTTTTTATCTCTTCAATGATTCCCTTTAAAAATGGCCAACCGCCGTAGAAAAAAACCACACCCGAGATTATAAAAAGTAAATATTTATCACCAGTAAAAGTAAACCGAATGCCTAAAAATTGCTGGATTATTGGGGATAAAAACAAAATTGGAATGGTTAAAATTAAAGAAACGAAAAACCTTCTTTTAAAATCTTCAACCATCATTTCATGATGACTTTCATGTTCATGGTGATTTTGATGTTTCATTGTATTTTTCATATTTCTCATCATATCAAAAAATCGCCCGACGCGTTAGCGTAAGCGTATAGGGCGACTTTTTAATTCTGGGCTGGATTCTTGCCCCGTAGTCCGAGCACATAAAGCGTTATGTGCTTGGTAATCACCGGGGTTGATTATTTCTGATTTTCTTTGGATTTCTTTGGAACAAACAGGAAAAATAAAAGGAATAAGAAGAATAGCGGATACGTTTCCGGCGAATTCACGAGCCCCAAAAATCCTAGAATCCCAAGAACCCAAGATAGTTTATTTTGTTTTTCATAATTTTTGGTTGTTTTTTTTAATCAATAAACCAGCTACCGGACATCATAACAAGCATCGCGATGGCAAGGACGGAAGCTAAAATAAGTAATATAGCTCCCGCAATGTAAAAAAGTTTCTGATGATTCATAATTTTATTTTTTTATTTATTCTCTTACCAGGGTTCGACTTTTAAATTTCGATTAATCCCGAAGGAATCAAGGTTTTGGGTTTACCCAGATTCTTAATCCGTTAGGATCAAGGTTCTTTCAAAGAAAGGTTCTTATTTTTTAACCTTAAATATTTTTCCGTGGCCGGGGATAATATAATCCGCAATTTCTAAAATCTTTTTGCGGCTTTCAACAAGTTGTTCCATATTCGCCGGGTGGGCCTGATCCGGTTTATTAATGTCGATTTTCTGTTCTTCTTATCCATCCACCAAAAGACATCTCCCGCCACAACGTATATTCCCTCATTTGTTTTTATGATTAAAGAACAGTGGTCATTAGTATGTCCCGGAGTTTGGATGATTTCCAAATCAGCTCCCAAAATTTTATTATCATAACTAATTTGCTCGTCATTATTATAAATTTCTTCATTATCCAACACTTTAGCATTTTCAAAAATACCGGCTAACAAGGTGTGGTCTGTGTGGCTATGCGTCAGCAAAACAAAATCTATGTCAGCTACTTTTAGGCTAATTTTAGCCAATTCCTCAAGCAACTTTTTGTGATTACATCCCGGGTAACTATTATGTTTTTGTCATTACTTTGAATAAGCGTCACCGTAGAACTGGCCAGCCAGCCGTTTTTTATTTCTTTTGCGTATCCCTGTATCAAAACTTTTATTTTATTCATAAAACTTTAGGCTAAATTTCATATTTTTCTAAAAAATCTTTTAAATCTTCTGCTTTATATATTGAACGATATCTTTTATATCCTCCTCTATCTCAGGCGGAAACTCCCCGCCCCTAATTAATTCCCGGATTCCAATTAATTTTTTAAGATTCCCGCATTTTAATTGATAATTCCATTTAATGTAAGCTAATTCACTTAAAGTTCCGGCGCTTAGGCCTACACAAACACACAAATCAGGTAAGGTCGTTACGTTGTAGTTAGACCAAAACCAATTAGGCTCTTTTCTGATTTCGTCGGCGTTTTTGATATAGGGTTTGGTATGACCTTTCGGCCAGGGCTCGCCTTTATCCGGATATAAAATAACAAGTTTTTTGCCTTTAAAATCTTTATATGCTCTACCTATGGCAACGAGCATGCCTTTGTCGCTGTTTATCCAAAGTTCACAATTCGTTTCAGCTAAAATTTTCCCGATAAGCTGGGCCTTTTCTAATAAAAAATCCTGAGATTTTCCCATTAATTTACTTAATTTCGGGATATTTGTTGGACCGATTATTCCGACTTTAATCATCTTCGGGCTAAATTTTAGTTATTTTCTTCTTCTTTTTTTCTTTTAAAAATGGGAAGGCTTGCTTTATAACTGAAAAATAAATACCAAAACTGATTATGATTATAAAAAATATCCATTCGATCCAATTTGAAGTTATAGTACGTAAAGAAATAATCAATTGAAAATAAGAAACTCCAAATAAAATTAATGTAAGTCCAATCAAAACTTCCGAATATCTTGTTGAATTATCATTAAATTTTTTAATTTCATTCTTAAGACGACGCGCCATTTCAACTGATGCACTATCTATGGGCCTTGCTCTGCCCGCCTCAAAAACTAATTCTTCATCTGTTTTGCTTGTGTATTTATTTTCCGGCTCCATAATTTTAATTCCGAAGGAATGAAGGTTCTGCCTAAAGCGAGGTTCTGATTTCTTAATTAATTCTTCGACTTCATTTTTTAATTTCGAATGAAAGAAATCTAGCTTCAATGCCAGATTGATGATTTGGATTAATAAGACCTATACTTATATCAAAAGGTTCACACTCTTGAAAAGGAGGGCTAAAAACATATTCTGAGGTTAAAACTTGATATTCACTTAGATCAACCTGATCTGGCTTAAATTTAATCTCTAGTTTTACAAAATATGTTTCATCCATTTGACAATAACCAATCATCCTCATGGTTACATCGGTGCCTTTTTTTATACCAGTATACATATCCTTTTCCATTTCTCCTTCTGTTGTTGGAACTATCTCCCAAGGCCCATCCCAACTTCTACGTGCTTTAAATGTTAAGGCTTTATAATTGTTATCCCCCACCACAATCTCATAAAAATTATTAATATGCATTATTATATTAGCAGTATCTTTAGATAATGGAGTAAATTTAAAAATTACTAGTTCCCTTTCTAAATATGGGTTACGAAACTTTAATAACCCCTTTTCACTTGTCGAAGCAAGGCCAAAATAATTTGGATCATCATTTTTCCGTAAAAAAGTTCCTAGGTGCTTCTGCCACCTTTCATCAAAATCATTATGATTATTATTATTTTCTTGTACGACCAGTTTCTCCACTCCATCACTTATATCTGCAGAAAAAAAAATCCTTTATTTTTTTAGTCCCTTCTAAAAAAGTAGCTGCAGATGTCACAATTACTAAAATTATTATAATAACAGCAATGAAATTTCGAAGAAAAACATGGTGACCCTTTAATGCACCGAAAGTCACCTTATCTAAAATAACATCAAGGGTCCCCTGTGCTTTTGTTATGAAGCGTTTGTCATTCTTGTTTTTCATATTTTATCATAAAATCAATTAGAAAAACCTGTAATAAAAATATCATCAATAAAGATTCCCTCACTGTTTTGCCAAAGAGAAAAACCAATATGGTTAGGCTTGTGTGTGGGTAGTTCTTGTTCTCCAATATCAGTATATTTAAGCAACACATCGTCATCAGAAAATTGTTTTAGAGGGTTTATTCGTTCATTATTAATAAGCTCTTTTATGGCAAGTTCATACTTAAAATCTTTTCGAGTAACATAAACATGGTAATGATGCCCAGATAATAATTCAAAAGGTTTACCCAATAAATCGGGACGATTTTTTTGGAGAAGAGCCGTGTTTTTGTTGCCATTACTTCCAACGGCAAATGACCCAAATTCTAAAAAATAAAATACCAAACTTACGTTATTTTTTATTGGAGATAATTCAAAATCTATCCTAGCGTCATAAGCAAATGAATAAAGGAACGCTAAAGATGAAAGATTATCCTCTGTCATTGGTTTTGCTAACAATTTACCGTTTTGAACATTAAACCATTCCGATGATCTGCTCCTTGGGATAATCCATACTTTAGAACTTCCTAATGGTTCATTAAATTCTTCATTAAATACTAAAATAAAATTAAAATTTGTTGATGATGATTCTCCATTTTGAGATCCTAGAATTAAACTATGTTTCTCAGGAGTAAACATAAATGATGGCTGAAAAGTAAATATTCTTTTTGTTTTGTTTATATTTGTTTCTCCATAGAATTTATCCACTAAAACATTTTCGGAGTTATCTATTTTAAGGATTAAACTCTCAATATCTATATTTTGAGGAACAAGTATGCTGAATTCTGGACGTAAGGATGACGAATAAATAAAATTATTCTCTCCGCTCATGAGTGTTTTCCCATCGATATCGATTGTTAAAAATTCTATTGGTTTTTTAATCGGCTCAGTAATTATCTTTTCTTTTAAATAATTTGACATATAAATTAAAAATAGGGATATTAAAATCCCCATTAATATTAAGAATATTAAAATAAATTTTTTATAGTTTTTAAACATTTATTTTAAATTAATTTTTTCTCAATTTCTGGATAAATTTTATCGATTTATTTTTCAATTATTGGAAAAGAATTTCCCAGGGTATCGACATCCTTAATTGATGAGCCACTTATATTAAAAATCTGAAGATAGCGCCGGAAGAAATCTTCGCTAAAAACGTACTTTATTTTCTGTTTCCTTAAAAATTGCGGATGACCAATATAGCTTGATGATGTTAATTCTTGTTCAGCCTTACGATGACGTGCTTTAGGTATAATTAATAGCAAGCGATGATCTGTTCCTATTTTGCGGAGAAACTTCTAGCAGCGCCCAAAAACGTTTCCAGGGCAGTAATTATGGGAGTGTTTTCTTCTACTTCGAAAGCATAAGCTGGAGTCCCATCTCCATAAAACCAAATGCAATCAATTTGTTCGATTCTTTTCTTTTGGTTTTCCGTTATTTTTTTTATCGGTAATTTTTTTAAATGAGGAATCCCCTCAAATGCCCGATCGCGCTGTTCGTTTCTACCAACATACCCAGTTAAACCTAACTTATTTGCTAATTTTAATAAACTATAAATAATTCGATTATGGTTTGAAAAAGGTTCGCCAAATAATTCTAATTTTTGTTGTGGCAGTAAGTCTAAAACTGTAGGTTGTTTCTTCTTTCTTTAATCTCCACTCACCATTTGTAGGTTCAGCAATTTCTTTTAAAACATCAATGAGTTCTTTTTCGGTAGGAGTGGAACCATTAGTTAAATTTGGAAAAACTTCCCCGATAATCTCTTCTAATTTCATTTTTTTATTTTTTCTTAAAGAACTTCGCGAAAAATATTCAATTTTTTTTCTACGATCAATATGTTGTCCTATTGTAGTGCCTTTTTTATTTGCCAAAATCCCCCTGGATCTAATTCAAAATTTTTATTCAAAAGCGGAAGAAGGTCTTTATATTGTCTATTTGCAATATGGAAGTAAACCGGCCTCCAATAAATTTGGAACGATCTGAGCGTAAATATCTTCCGTATTGGCATCACCGCCCTTATCAATAATTACCCTCTCGGCTGTATCAAGAATAATTTTTTCTATTTGGGATTCATCTTTCAAAATTATACCGGGCGTGGTTACCTTTCCAGTTGCGAAAATTTAAGATTAACTGACTTCCCATTACCATAAGCGGATTTTTTTTCTTATGGATACTAGTTGTATGTGTAGGTTGATAAACGGTATTTACATAGTTAAATCCGGCCTTCTGGCAAGCCTTCTTGAATCATATTCCAATAAGCAACATCTTTATGTTGGAAAACAATTGAAAGGAAAGAGTCTTTTTTCAATACTTTTGACATTTCAACTATAGATTCAAAAATCAAATCTATATATTCTTCTTTCGACTTTTCAAGTTCTCCACCTTCTATCGCTTCTAGTTTTTTATCTTTTTCAGAAACTTCAAAACCAAGCCATGCATTCCACATAGTTGAAAGATCTAAATATGCAATATGAGCACCATAGGGCGGATCTGTATAAATATAGTCAACTGATTCTGTGGCAAAAAATCTAAAAGATGAGTTGCTGATTCTTTTGAAACTTGGAATGTGGCGTTTTCTTTAAAGAAATCTTTCTGAGCTTCTTTAAAATAATCTTTGAATAATTTATTTGATTCTTCTTTTACTTTTTTAATATTTTCAAATCGTTGCTCAAAATTTTTCCATACATCAATAACTACTTTTTTACTAGGCCTCCAATAACGATATTTCCCAAAAATACTCGGCCCCCCACCTTCTGGCCCTTTAATGAGATTGTCCATATAAGTAAGATTTGCTTTCCCTAAAGTATTTGAAAATATTAACCTAAATAATTCTTTAATTTCTTTATCGTTAATTTCATTAATTAACGCTAAGAGTCTTGCATATATTATCAATTGTCGTTTATCAAAAAGATCATCAACAAATTTAAAATCTGAATTGCTCGGTAATTTAACGCCTTTAGGATACCACTCTTTAATATTATATTTATCGATTTCTTCTTGTTTGCCTTTCCTCACAAAATCAACCATTGGCTCTATTTCTTTTTTTATCTTGTTGAATTCTTTTTCAAATTTTTCAAGATCAATTGGCGCGACACAAGTTTCTCGAGTGATAAAAACAGCCAGCGGATCTAAATCAACCCCTATCGCTCGCCGCTTTAAAGTTAATGCTTCGATCAATGTTACTCCTGTTCCGCAAAATGGATCTAAAACAATGTCTCCTTCTTTTGAAAAATTCCTGATATACTCACGCACAACATTTGATGCCTGTTTGGTAAAATACGGGTGAACCCGCCAATGCCATTGCTGTTGTTTCAGTGGTTTAATTGGATAATCTATAATGTTCATATTTTTATCGCGATTCGCGCGATTCTTTCCTTCACTTTACCCCTATTTTTTGGAAAATTCAATCCGTTCGATAAACTCAGGATAAATTAAAAAAGCCCTCTCAGGCTCAATTTTTATTATATTCTGTATTTTCATTTGAACAACTTTCTTTGCCTAAAAGTTTTAGCGGTCTCAATTGCTATTTTCTGGCCGGTTTTAGTCAGGGAAAAGAAGGTTTTTGGATCTCCTTTAATTAGTTTTCTTTGCCTTAGGGTTTTTAAAGGACGATCCAATTTTCGAGAATCCGGCCATTGGGAATATTTTGAAAAACTAAAGGTTCCAGGAAATAGGGTAAAACATTCTTTAATTAATCTTTCAAAATCACAATTTTCTCTGTTGGAAATGACAGAATATATGGAAAATAGGATTAGATCGGAAATCGGAATCTCTTTGGAAATTTCCCGATTAGAAGATTTTTTCATAATTTCGAGCGTTAGCGAGAAAATATATCGACGTAGTCGCTATAAATATAAAATTTCCCTAAAATCTATCTTAATTTTGGCACTTTTGGAGTATTTTGTCCATTAAAAAAGCGCCCTTAATGGGCGCTTTTTGGACAGATATAAACAATTAAAATTCTTTCTGCTCTTGATCGTACTTTCTCCAAGCCGCAGAAACAGAAGGTTCAACGCTATCAAGTTCTGAGAGAATTTTTTTTCTAAGTTCAGAGGTTGCTATTTCCTCTTTTGTATCAGCTAGTTGAATCACTACAGTAGCTACCTGCTCTATTACCTCGTTTTTCCTCTCATCTGAAAGTTCGGTCCTGGCAGCAGCCGCTCTAATTGCATTTTTAATTTTTTCAGCGGCAAAGGGTTCTTTTGTTCCGTCTTTTTTAATGACTTCTTTAGCCATAATTAGTGGAATTTTATTAAGCTTAAATTTACTTCGGCCTTTAATGTTTTATTTTCGGCCCTTACTCATTTTTTCAAAAGCTCTTAATATTTCAAGAGGTATGGCGAAAACAATAGTATTTGACTGGTCGGAGCTTACGTCGTTGACTGTCTGAATAGTCCTTAACTGCAGGCCTCCCGTGGCTTTGGAAAGGGTTTCGGCGGCTTTTGCAATATTGTTGGCGGCGATGACTTCTCCTTCCGCCTTGATGATTATCGCCCTTTTTTCTCTTTCAGCCTCGGCCTGTTTCCCTATCACTCTTTTCATTTCTTCGGGCAGAGTTATGTCTTTTAATTCCACGTTGATAACCTCAATCCCCCAGGGATCGGAAGCCTTGTCTATGATAGTTCTGATGTTTTCCGAAACGCGGTCTCTTGCAGAAAGAAGTCCGTCCAAATCCACTTGTCCCACGACATTTCTCATTGTCGTTTGGGCCAGCTGGGAAATGGCGTAGTAAAAATTCTCCACCTCCAAAATAGATTTGTCAGCCTCCCTGATTTTGTAATAAATTACGGCGTTAACGCTGACAGAAATGTTGTCCTTGGTTATTGCTTCCTGATTGGGCACGTCTACCGCTTTCACCCTTAAGTCCACTTTTCTGTAAAACTGGATTATCGGCCAGATCAGTCTCCAGCCAGGATTCATTAAGCCGGAATATCTGCCGAAAGTGAATCTAAGCCCTCTTTCATATTGAGCAATCTGTTTGATGGAAACCAAAACGACGAATATAATTATTCCTAAAATTGTATAGATGGCTGTCATGTTTTTTAATGATTAATTATTAAAGATTCTGACCTTTTACGATTCTCTTTTAGTTTACCTCCATTTTTGTCAAAATTCAAATAAGAACCCTGCCTTCGGCAAGAACCTTGATCCTAGCGGATTAAGAACCCTGCCTTCGGCAAGAACCTTGATCCTCGCTTCGCTCGAATTAAAAAAGGCTCCTCATTTGGGAGCCCCTTTGTTTTCTTTCGGAACGTATTGCTGACATTTGCAGTCATCCACGTCGCAGCGACCGAAATTATCTTTTCTTCTTCTGTAGCGCATATAAACGTGGGCGAATCTGCTGTGCCCGCAGACGCAAATTTGTTTGTCTATTTCTTTTCTTTCGGGAATGAACTCAAAAATCAATGCGCCCGGCTGGTTTGAGATTCTTTTCCTTTTCAGTTTGTTCATTAGTATATTGAGGGCTTCATTGTTATAGAGCGTAACGAATATTCTGGTGTAACCAATCCCCCGAAAATTAGCGTCCAGTTCTATTCTTGAAATTTCGGTTACGGAAATAAACTCAAATATTAATTTGCCCCACTGATTTACTATTCTTCTTTCATCCAGCTCCTTAATCAAACTTCTGGCGGCGTCCTTTTTGTCTGCCGTAAAAAACGTCCTGATGCCAGCTGTGTCCGCGAAAGTGCAATTTACTTTTACTCTTTCGGCTTTAACCTTTTCTTTTGTCTCCATTCTTCACCTCTTAATTTATTAATCTGCCGCATCCACTCTACCTCTATTCTTTCCTTTCGACAAGTTCACTTCGATTTACTCAGCACAAGCAGGGTAAATTAAAATTCAATCAAAAGCCGCCCCTTGGGGCGGCTTAATTTTTTCTATCTCTAATCGTAATACTCTTACTCATTTTTTGGACAGTGATTCGGAGTTTTTGGCATTAGATTTACTCTCATACTTCTGTTTTGTAATTTTTGGCTTAAGGACCGGACGGCACTTCCATTATTTGAGCGCCAGCTGGTAATACAAACATACTGTCGGCAATATTGCCAAAGTCTATATTCTTCAGCTCTATTGTTGAAGTACCCTCAGGCGTTTTGGACTCCATCTTGATTGCCAATCCGTGATCTTTCCATATCCATGTTTTTACCTCTTCTGTCCCTTGGGTGTATTTTACAACCAGGCAATTCTTTCCATCCAGAACTTCGCTGCCGACAATCACCGGATTGTAATCCTCTAAAGATTGGGACTGTTCGGTCGGAGATTTTCCAGTCGTTTCCTGTGCCGTGCTAATATCCATTTTCATGGCTGTGTTGTCTGAAGGAAAATACAAATATGCCTGCTGCTCACCCGTATCTACCAAATAAACCATAATTTTACCTTCAGAAGTCATTTCAATTCTCGTCTTCTGTCCCTTAATCCACATTTTTGTCGTGGTTGCTGCCCCCTGCCCGGAAGGAGTTACCATCATATCGTACTTAAGAGAAGTTATGTTTGATACTTTTCCTAAAATTTCACCCAATGACGACCCTTCTTCCCCCTCCGGGAGTTGCAGCCTCCTCGCCTGATGGAGTTTCCTTTTTACCGCCAAGTAAAACCCATGCCCCGATTCCAAGCAACGCCAATATAACTACAAGTATTATTATTTTTTTCATAGCACTAATTTATTATTTATTTTCTTTGTTTTCGACCTTTTTTTAAAATTTCTTTTTTATTCATGTGGACCCGCCGAGAATCGAACTCGGAACTGTACAATGCGAATGTACCGTTTTGCCGTTTAACTACAGGCCCACTGGTCGGGGTGCTGGGAATTGAACCCAGTCTACATCCTCCCGAAGGATGCGTACTACCGTCATACTCCACCCCGTTATTCTAAGTCACCCAATATTTCTCTTTTGTCATTTCATCTCTTTTCGTTTCCAATTTTTCTCTTTCTTTTTTTGCTTTTTGGACCAAAGAGTTCAGCTCTTTTTCAGTTAATTTTCCCAATTTTTCTAATTTCTTTTCCCAAAATTTCTTTTTTATTTTTCTCGGGACTTTCCAAAACATAACCGAGCAAAACGTCTAAAATTTTCCCTATTTTCGGTCCCGGCTGAATGTCTAAAATCTCCATCACGTCTTTTCCTGAAACTTTCAGCATTTTGACGGAAATCGGATCCTGGGAAACCTTCTCAATAATATATTTTAAATGTCTCAGTTTATAAGGCTCGGCTTTGGGAACGCCAGAACCAATCCTGTCTGCCATTCTCACCTGTAATAATTCTTCCATATTTTCCGGACCCGCTTCTCTAACCAATCTCCTGACCGAACTTTCGCCAACCTCTTCAGGATTGTAATAAAAAAGATGATATCTGACTAATTTTACTATTTTTTCAATCTCTTTTTTAGGGAATTTTAACCGGTTCAAAATCTGGGCGGTTATTTTCGCTCCGATTATTTCGTGGTTGTAAAAAGTGGAGTTTTCGCCTTCGCCCCGTTTTGCTTTCGGTTTCCCGATGTCGTGGAACAAAGCGGCCAATCTTACGAATTTATTGAAATTCTTTTTAGCCGCATAATCCAAAGACCTTAAATAATGTTCATAGCATTCATATATATGGTGTTTGTTTTGGGAAATTTTATAACCTTCTTCCAGTTCCGGGACGATATATTTTAACAAACCAAGTTCTCTTAAAAGCTCTACTCCTTCAGCCGCCCTCTCTGACATAATGATTTTCATCAATTCGTCTCTGATTCTCTCTTTTGAAATGGCTGAAAGATAGCTGGCATTTTTCTTGATGGCTTGGCTTGTTTTTTCTTCAATCTGCCATCCTGTCACCCAAAGTTACGGCGAATCTCACCGCTCTCATCATGCGCAGGGCATCTTCTGAAAATCTGTCTTCCGGTTTCCCAACCGCCCGAATAATTTTATTTTTCAAATCCTCTTGACCCGAAAACGGGTCAATAATTTTTAATTTTTCGTCCATGGCTATCGCATTTATCGGTAAAATCCCTTCTGGCTAAGTCTTCTTCAATGGTTTTGGCGAATTTCACTTCGTCCGGATGACGCTTGTCAGTATATTTCGCTTCTGAACGATAAGTGGTAATTTCAATTTCTTTAAGTTTCGGATTTGTGGCTGTCAGTTTGGACAGTCACGGTCAGAAATTTATTTTCGTAAAAACTCTTTGGGAATATTTTTTGAATTTCTTCCGGCTTGGAGCTTGTTGCCACATCCCAATCTTCGGGCTCTATTCCTCTTAAAAAATCCCTGACGCAACCGCCGACAATAAAAGCCTCAAAACCCGCCTTTTTTAATTCTTCAATTGTGAATTTTACCTCTTTGGGAATCTCCATGTTTTGTTTATTGGATTTTACCTTAAAATCTTGTTTTTTTCAATTATTCTGGTAAAATTAAGAAAGCTCTATACAGAACTTCTTAAAAAGTTCTGTCGAGCGCAACCCGTATGAGTATAGAGCCCCCGTGGTGTAACGGATAACATGTCGCGCTTCGGACGCGAAGACTGAGGGTTCGAATCCTTCCGGGGGCACAATATATATGTATATAAAAATCAAGAAAATAAAAAATATGAAAAAATTACTATTATTTTTAATATTATTTTCGGTTATTTTTATTTTAAATCCGGCTAAAGCCGCCTGCCCAACCGAGGGGTTGGTGCCTTGTGGAACGTCGGATTGCCCCTGCCAGTTCTGTCATCTTTTTGTTTTGTTAAATAAAATTATAAATTTTGTTTTATTTAAATTGGTTCCGCCTTTGGCTGTTTTAATGCTTGTTTTTGGCGGGGTGATGTTTCTTTTTGCCAGTGGCAGCCCAGGTACCTTAGAGCAGGCAAAGAAAATATTAACTGCAGTCATAATGGGTTTAATAATAATTTATGGCGCCTGGATGATTGTCGGAATGTTTTTGTCGGTTATCGGCCTTTCAGACAACTGGGAATTGGTTTGGTTGGACCGGACAAATGGTTTAAAATCGATTGTTCAGTCCAATAATTTAAGCCCCCATAAATCCCCAGTAGTACAACCCGAAAATTCGGGATGACCACGGGGCAAGCAATTGGTAAATAATTCTGCCCCCGTAGCTCAATTGGTAGAGCAGAGGACTCTTAATCCTTTGGTTCCGCGTTCGAGTCGCGGCGGGGGCACCAAAAAGGCGATTTGCCTTTTTATTTTTTTATGTTAAAATTTTAATTGAATATGTTAACGGCGGAAGAAAAAGAAAAAATCTCAAAAAATATAATCTTCACGAGACAGATACGGGTTCTCCAGAAGTTCAGATTGCTTTATTGACCGAAGAAATCAAAAAGTTGGTTTTACATTTGAAAACCCATCCCAAAGATTTTCATTCAAAAAGAGGACTGTTAAAAATGGTGGACAAGAGAAGGAAATTTTTAAATTACTTAAAAGAAGAAAACACGAGAAGATATAATGCTTTTATTAAAAGGTTGGGGCTAAAAAAATAATTTTAAAATTATAATCAGTAATTATGACAATTAAACATTTAGGTCAAAGGGTGGCTGTTTTGATTGACGTTCAAAATCTCTATCACTCAGCCAAAAATATTTATGGTGCCCGGGTCAATTTCCGGGAAGTTTTAAAATCGGCGGTGGCTAACCGAAATTTAATTCGGGCTTTTGCTTATGTTGTCAGGACGAAAACGGGCGAAGAAAAACCGTTTTTTGAAGCTCTAAGTAAATTGGGAATTGAGACAAGAGTCAGAGATCTTCAGGAGTTTTATGGAGGATTGAAAAAAGCCGACTGGGACGTGGGAATTACGGTTGACGCCATCAGAATCGCTCCTTCGGTTGACACGGTGGTTTTGGCTTCCGGCGACGGCGATTTTTTACAACTAATTGAATATTTAAAAAACCAAGGTAAAAGAGTGGAAGTCATCGCTTTCTCCCATTCGGCTTCTTCAAAAATAAAAGAAGTAGCTGATGAATTTATTGATTTGGAAAAAAATCCAAAAGGTACTTATACAAAATATGAAAAGTGAAAAATTTAAATTATCTTTGGCAGGAAGGGAATTTATAATTGAGATGGAAGATTTGACCGAACAGGCCTCCGGCTCTTGTTTTGCTCGGTATGGAGACACCGTTGTTTTGGCTACGGCCGTAATGTCAAAACGAGAAATCCCGGAGCGGGGATTTTTTCCTTTGACTGTTGAATATGAAGAAAGATATTATGCCGCAGGCAAAATCAAAGGACCGAGATACATTAAAAGAGAAAGCCGACCGTCCGACGAAGCGATTTGCAACGCCAGATTAATTGACAGAACTATCAGGCCACTCTTTCCGAAAGAATTTCAAAGAGAAGTCCAGGCGGTGAACACCGTTCTCTCTTACGATTTACAAAACGACCCCGATATTTTGGGTATTTTGGCAGCTTCAGTCTCTCTCTCAACCTCCGACATCCCTTGGCAGGGGCCGGTGGCGGCAGTCAGGGTTGGCAGAATGGAAAATAATTTTATTTTGAATCCGACTTCTGAAGAAAGAGAAAAAAGTCAAATGGAAATCGTCTTTGTGGGGCTGGAAAGAAATGACGAAGTTTTAATTAATATGATTGAGGGGGGTTTTGAGGAAGTTGAGGAAAAATTAATTGTGGAAGCCTTTGAATTCGCGAAACCTTATTTAAAAGAGCTTCTTGATTTTCAAAAGAAAATTTCTGAAAAAGTCGGCAAAGAAAAAATTGTTTTGGAACAAAAATTTTTTGATTCGGGATTGGAAAAAGAAATTAAGAGTTTTCTGGGCGATAAATTAGAAAATGCCATTTTCCAGTCAAAAAAAGAAGAAAGAATGGCCGAAACCGAACAACTAAAGGAAGATTTGGCCAGTTATATTGAAGAAAAGTACCCGGACAAAGGAAAGGGGGGATTGGTCAGGGATTTTTTTGAAAAAGAAATTGACAGATTGGTTCATCAAAACATTCTTTTGAAAGAAAAGAGGCCGGATGGAAGAAAATTAGACGAATTAAGAAAGATTTCTTGCCAAGCCGGAATTTTGCCGCGAACCCACGGCTCCGGTCTTTTTTGCCGAGGACAAACAAAAGTTTTGTCAATTTTAACTTTAGGAACGCCGGGAGACCAACAAATACTGGAAGGGATGGAAATTACCGGCAAAAAAAGATTTATGCATCATTATAATTTCCCGCCTTATTCAACCGGAGAAATAAAACCAATGCGGGGTCCTGGCCGGAGAGAAATAGGGCACGGAATGCTGGCTGAAAAAGCCCTGCTTCCTTTGGTTCCTTCTTTTGAAGAATTTCCTTACACAATGAGAATAGTTTCTGAAATTTTATCTTCCAACGGCTCAACTTCCATGGCTTCGGTTTCTTCGGCTTCTCTGGCTTTAATGGATGCCGGAGTACCGATTAAAGCGCCGGCAGCCGGCATTGCCTTGGGATTAATGAGTGATGAAAAGGGCTCTTACAAGATTTTAACCGATATCCAAGGACCCGAAGACCATCACGGAGATATGGATTTCAAGGTAGCCGGAACGGAAAAAGGAATTACCGCCATCCAAATGGATGTAAAAATTGCAGGCATTACCGAAGAAATTTTAAAAGAAGCCTTATCGCAAGGGAAAAAAGCCCGGCTCCAGATTTTAAAAGAAATGTCAAAAGTTTTACCCAAACCGAGAGCCGAATTGTCTCCCTGGGCGCCCCGAATTTATACTTTGCAAATCAATCCCGATAAAATCAGGGAAGTGATTGGTCCTGGCGGAAAAATGATTCATGAAATAATTGAAAAATGCGAAGTCGCCATTGACATTGAAGACAGCGGCAAGATTTATATTACGGCTGAAAAAGAAGAAGCGGCAGAGAAAGCGGTTTCTTGGATAAAAAATATCACCCGAGAAGTCAAAATCGGCGAAATTTTTCAGGGAAAAGTAAAAAGAATCCTCAATTTCGGAGCTTTTGTTGAAATTTTGCCAGGTCAGGAAGGTTTAATCCATATTTCCCAGCTTGCCCCTTATCGGGTTGAAAAAGTTGAAGACGTAGTTAAAATCGGCGATATTGTGCCGGTAAAAGTAATCTCAATTGATGAGCAGGGAAGAATAAATTTATCGTTAAAAGAGGCCAAAGAAACTTCATCTTCTCATTAAGGGTTTAAATAAAAAGAAAGATTTTAATATGGATGAAGAAACAAAAGAAAAAAACAACTATAATCTTTCTCCCGACCAAAAAGGAGAAGAAAAATTAGAATTCTTTAAAAGAGAGGAAATAAGAACGATGGCTAAAGACCTTTTGAAGTTGCGAGAAGAGGAGGCAAAAAAAGAAAGAGAGAAAATAGCCGGACTAAAGGTTGGAGAAAAAAAGAAAGAGGAAAAATTGGTAAAAGAAACACTTCTCCCCGAAAGACCGGCGAGAAGATTTTTGCCTCCCGTTTTTACTCGGCCTATTTTTTCACGGCTTTCTCCTTTTGAAAAAATTTTTATCAGAATAGCTTCAATAATTATTATCATTTTATTTTTATTTTTTATTTTTACTTTCTGGTACTGGTATTCAAATGAAATGAAAAAACTTTCTTATTATCCCTTACCAATGCCAACTCCAATTGAAGAAACTGACTCCTTCACCGGAAATAATCGCCACGCCGACCCCCTCTCCGACTCCAACCCCAAGTTTTTCCATCACCGATAGAATTCTTAGTTCCGGCTACAAAATTCCTTCTTCACCCCGCTTGATTGATACTATTATTATTTATTCAACATATGATACTACCGGCGAAAATGTTTATGATGCGGAAGGGATTATCGAAAATTTCAAAACCTCTAAAATAACCACTCACTATCTCATAACCCATGACGGAATCATTTACCGTTTAGCCCCCGATGAAGCAATTGCCTATCATGCAGGCAAGGGCACGATGCCGGACGGAACCAGAAAAGGTGTAATTAATAATTTTTCTATTGGTATTGGACTCATTTATACAAAAGAAGAAGCTCCAACTGAAACTCAATACCAAGCCTTATCTTATCTTGTTAAAAATCTCCGGCAACAATATACTATTCCTCCTGCAAATGTTCTCGGACATAAAAATATCAGCACTACGAAAGATGACCCTTGGAATTTTGATTGGGAAAAATTTAATCAATTAATAGAGTAAATATCTCTTCTTTATGAAAAATTCATTTCTTAAAGAAATAAAAGAAAAATTAGAAAAAGAAAAATTGTCCGTTGAGAATGAGTTAAAAAAATTTGCCAAAGAAGATAAAAATCTCAGGGGCGATTGGGATACTCGTTTTCCAAAATTCGATGGCGGCGAGGCAGGGGGAGCAGCTTTAGAAAAAGCAGCTGATGAAGTAGAAGAATATGTTACCCTTTTGCCCATTGAACATAATTTAGAACTCCGTTTGAAAAACATTAATTTGGCTTTAGAAAAAATTGAAAAACCCACTGTTCACACACAGGGGAAATACGGAATTTGTGAAAAGTGCGGCAAAGAAATTCCGATTGCCAGGTTAGAAGCTTTTCCTGAAGCAAGATTTTGTATTAAGTGTCGGGAATAAAATTTATGTCCTCGAAAGTTTTTTCAGCGGCAGTTGTCGGTTTGGACGCTCAAATTATAGAAGTTGAAGTAGATGCCTCATACGGATTGAGGCATTTTGAAATTGTGGGCTGCCAGACAAAGCAGTGGAGGAATCAAGAGAAAGAGTGGGGGCTGCTATTGAAAGTTCGGGGTTTAAATCTCCTCATCATCAGCCGGTCAGGGTTTTGGTTTCTTTGGCGCCGGCTGATTTAAAAAAGGAGGGTTCTCTTTATGATTTGCCTATTGCTTTGGGTTATCTTTTAGCCGCCAAAAAAGTAAAGTTTGATACTTCAAATAAAATTTTCTTGGGAGAACTTGGTTTGGATGGAAAACTGAGACCGGTTAAAGGAGTTTTGGCTTTTGCCGCTGTGGCGAAAGAAAAAGGTTTTTCTGAAATAATTTTGCCAAAGAAAAACAGCGAAGAAGCTGCTTTAATTAAAAACCTTTCGGTAATTGGCGTAGAAAATCTTAAAGAAGTTATTGATTATCTTGAAGGAAGAAAAACCATTTTGCCAACCGAAATAAATTTTGCTGAAATTTTTGTTGAGCCTGTTTATCCGATTGACTTGGCTTACATTAAAGGCCAAGAATACGCTAAAAGAGCTCTGGAAATCACGGCTGCCGGCGGACACAATCTTTTACTTCAGGGTCCGCCAGGAGCAGGAAAGACTTTATTAGCCCAAGTCATTCCTTCAATTTTACCGAAATTAACTTTTGAAGAAGCTTTGGAAGTAACAAAAATTTATAGCATAGCCGGTTTCTTACCCTCAGAAAAACCCTTAATTGATACCAGACCCTTCCGTTCCCCTCACCATACTTCTTCCGAGGTTGCTTTAATCGGAGGTGGGAATCCTCCCCGACCGGGAGAAATCACCCTTTCTCATCGGGGCGTTTTGTTTTTAGACGAGTTTCCGGAATTTCATCGCGATGTTTTGGAATCTTTGCGTCAACCTTTGGAAGAAGGAAAAATAACCGTTTTAAGAGCTAAACATTGTTTAACTTTACCGGCCCGTTTTACCTTGGTCGCAGCCGCCAATCCCTGCCCCTGCGGTTATTTAAACGACCCTGAAAAACATTGCCGCTGTCTTCCTTCTCAAATCAATATGTACCGCAGAAAATTGTCCGGTCCTTTGGTTGACCGAATTGATTTATTTATTACGGTACCGGCCGTAAAATATGAAAAATTAGCGGCTCCCGATGCCGAACACTACAGTTTTAAAATAAGGGAAAAAGTGGAAAAAGCTCGTAAAACCCAGCGAGAAAGATTCAATGAAGAGAAAACCAATTCGGAGATGGCTATTCCCGAAATAAAAAAATACTGCCAAATTTGCAGTAAATCAGAAACTCTTTTGAAAAATTATGTTGATTCCAGAAAATTATCAGCCAGAGGTTATCACAGAGTTTTGAAAGTAGCCAGGACGATTGCCGATTTGGAAAATTCTGAAAAAATTTTGTTTGACCATCTTTCGGAAGCCCTAATGTACAGAGTCAAAGAAGAAGTTATTTAGCAAAAGGATTTGTAGCTCCAGTTACTCCAAAATGCACATGACAACCAGTTGACCTTCCCGCTCCCGACGTTCCCGGCTGTCCTCCCATCAAACCTATCATCTCGCCCTGGGAAACCGCTTGGCCGGAAACAACTAATATAGTTTGTAAATGTCCGTAATAAGTTACAACGCCGTTTGGATGTAAAATTGTGATGTAATTTCCACCTCCCATATTCCAACCATATTTTACTTTTTGAACCGTACCTTGAGCTGCGGCATAAATTGGGTCGCCGCATTTGCCACGAGTCAAATCAACAGCATTATACCAGTGGAGCCCCTGAGTAATCATATAAGGAGTAGGAAGGGGAGGGATGAAATAACTGTTAGCCACCGGCACTTCAGCTGGCGCTCCGACATATTTTGGCGAAACCGAGGAAGGAGACGGCATTACGCCATTAGGGATAACTAAAATATCCCCAACGTAGATATCTTTTTCCCCTGAAAGTTCGTTAAAAGAGATAATTTCATCAATATCAGTTTTGTATTTCTTGGCAATTTCACCCAAAATATCCCCAGTTTTAACGTAATGAATAAGTCCTGAAACTGGCAAAATAATTAACCCTTGACCTGCCTTAATTTTTGAATTTTTGTTAAGGTCGTTCGCCCAAAGCAAAGTTTCAAGAGAAATGTTAAACTTATTGGCAATGCTTAAAAAGCTATCTCCCGGCTCAACCAAGTACTCAATAATTTCTTTATTTGTTCCAGATTCCTCTTCTATGCCGCCAACCAAGCTTCCCAAGGTTTGAGAAGTAAGGGTGGTTGGAGGAGAAAGACCTAAAAGACCACTCTGTTGAACCAAATAATAATCCGGGGATTCCAAGCAAGAACTTTGAACCGGCCCAACGCACATTTCTGCTGTTTGAGGTTGATTTTCTTGGTTGGAAGCTAAAGAAACAAGCTTTTCAATTGTAATAGTCGGCTGCTCTTTAGAATAAAAAGAAGAGGGAGCTAAAAATAGAACTCCCAACAAAATGACCGTAATTGCCCTCAAATAAAGGAAAGGGTCTTTTTTAGATCCCTTTATTTTTTTACAAAATTTCCTTATTTTTTCCTTAAACAATTTTACCGGAGCACATAAAGATTTATGTGCTCGGTGAAAGGATTTTTGCAGTAGTCTAGAAATAGGCTTTAATCTGAGAATTTATCGTTTTTTTTCGGCCTTATCTCGACCCTTTGCCCGCCGAAGTCCAATTTATTGGACGAAGGTGGGACTTCCTCCAGTCTAAGCCAACCAAAGCATGATGTCAACCCCCTCCACAACGGGGTAGAAATCCTCGTTTGGCGTGGAGGTTTATGTTAAAATTAAAAAATGCCCCCTATCTCAAAAGGATTAATTAAAAACCTGCTCTTAAAATATTCTGCCCGCCCTTCAAAAGGATTGGGACAGCACTTTTTAATAGACAAAAAAGTTCTCCATAAAATTATTCAAGCCGCCGATTTAAAGCCAGGAGACGTTATTTTGGAAGTTGGGCCGGGAATTGGGATATTAACCCTGGAATTAGCTAAAAAAGTAAAAAAAGTTGTGGCTGTTGAAAAAGATTTTAAAATGATTGCAGTTTTAAAAGAAGTTTTGCGGGATTATAAAAACGTCGAAATCGTTCGGGACGACATTTTAAAGGTCAATCTTAATGATTTTATTCTAAAGCCCAAAACCTACAAAATTGTCGCCAATATTCCTTATTATTTGACTTCTCATTTAATCAGAAAATTTTTAGAAATAGATAATCCTCCAAAAGAAATGATTTTAATGATCCAAAAAGAAGTAGCCCAAAGAATTGTGGCCAGACCTCCAAAGATGAGTCTTTTAGCAGTTTCCGTTCAGTTTTATGCTAAGCCCGAAATTATAACCTTTGTTTCAAAAAAATCTTTTTGGCCTCAGCCAAAAGTTGATTCGGCAATAATTAAAATAACAATTAATAAAAAACAATTAACAATAAGACAGAGATTTATTTTTTAAAATTGTGAAGGCCGGTTTTTCCCAACCGAGAAAACAGATTTTGAATAATTTATCTAAAGGGCTGCCCTGAGTATGCCGAAGGGTTTAAAATTAAATAAGGAGTCTGGTAAAATCTTGGCTTGGGAAAAATAAAATTTTACCAACCCAAAGAGCAGAAACTTTAAACTATTAAAGATTGGATAAAATTAACAAAAGCATTTTAAAAATTTGAAATTAATAGTATAATATTTTAATGCCTGCATTAGCTAACTTAATTACTGGCGGTCTCGTTTTAATTGTTGTCCAGTTAGCGGTTACTGTCTCAAATTTAATAATGGGAGCGGCTGGGGCGATTTTAAGTTGGGTGCTAAGTCCCAATTTCATCAATCTTCCTTATACCAAAGAGGGGATTGTTGGCATTGGCTGGGAATTGGTCAGAGATTTTACCAATATGTTTTTTATTATCATTTTGGTTTTCATCGGTCTATCCACTGCTTTGAGAATCAGGGATTACGAAGCCAAAAAAACCCTCCCCCTCTTAATCATTATTGCTATTTTAATTAATTTTACACCAGTGATCTGCGGCGCTATTATTGATGCGGCTAATATTGTAATGCACTTTTTCTTGGAAAAACTTACCGGCACCAACCCCTTGGAAGCTCAACTGATTAAAGAATGGGTTACGCTCAAAGGAGGATTAGAAGGACTTACTACTTTAAACCCTTTTTACCAAATAAACCCCGCTAATCAAGTCTCAATTGTTCTTGAAGGCCTTGTTTTGTTTTGGTTTAATATTATAGCTGCTTTTATTTTTTTCGCCTTTTCCTTTCTCTTTATAGTCAGATATATAGCCATTTGGGTTCTGGTTATTTTATCTCCCCTGGCTTTTTTCTCTTATATTTTACCTGCCACCAGAAGAGTTTGGACAATGTGGTGGAACCAATTTATCCAATGGGCAACCATTGGAATAACTGGCGCCTTTTTCTTGTATTTAGGACTTCAATCTTTAACTATTTTAAGCGACACAAAGATTTACTCAACACCTCCTCCTCCCAACTTAGGTTTATTAGAAGAAGCAGGAATTAATTTTATAAACGAAATGCTGCCTTACGGCGTAGCAATCGCTTTTCTTTTATTGGCTTTCTTTATGGGCTTGTCCACCGGAGCCATGGGCGGAAGCCAAATTTTAAATTTAGCAAAAAAAGGCGGAGCAGCAACGGCGAAGTGGACAGGCAAAACTACGGGTGGAGCAATTAGGGGGATACCGGCAGTTAGCAGGGCAGAAGGAGCTGTCAGAAGAAGAATGGAATCAATCCCGGCACTTAGAGGTATGGTGGGAGGTGCTGGCGCGTATGATGCGGGATTAAATAAGAAAAGAAATGAGTTGGGTAAAAATCTTGAATCAATGAGTACGGAAAACCTTCATAATTTTATTCAACAAGGAGCACCTAGGAGAGATGACAAAATAAAAAGGGCTCGGGGCGTAGAGATTTTAGCCGAAAGACACGCCCTCACGAACGCTGACCAAGGACGCATCAATGAAGCTATTGGTTTTGGGGCAGATCGAAATAAAATTTATAACAATGTGCCTTATCTTGCAGGAGGTACGAATGGCAACAATCCCATTGGTTATCCTTTACCAGTAGCTGGTGCGGCTGAGGCCATTCAACAACAAGTAGGAAGAATGTCTGTTGGTGACTTTGCTAAAAATGTTTCGCATCTTGCCTTTCAAAATGCTGCAGGAGGACATTCTCAAGAACATCTTGAAGTTTTGTATGGTATGGACAGAAGAAAAGCTATAAATCTGGGAGAAAAGGGCAATTTTGAACAAAGACGAGCGGTTAGAAGCTTAGTTGATAATAATTTAACAGAAATTGTTAACCGTGTCACAAATTTACGAGCTACTGGTAGGCCTGCCGATGGCGCTCAAGCCAATAGGATAGAGGCTATATTGTATGAAGTTGGAGGAAACCCAAATTTTGTTGTCTAATAAAATATCATTAAAATTAAAATGATTCAAAAACTAAATTTAAAATATCAAATAATTTTTACCGAAGAAGCAACTGAAAAAATCCAAGAACTCTTAAAAAGATACGGCTTAGAGATGTTTCCGAAAACATCTTTAGAAAAAATTAAAGAAGCGAAGAATTCGGAGGAAAAAGAAATTCTTTTTGATAATCTTCCGGGAAGAGTATTGGCCAGAATAGCAAAAGAGCTGGCTGAAGAAAAAATAAAAACAAAAGACTCTATATTGATCTTAGAAAAAAAACTGAATATTTCTAATGATAAAGCGGAAAAATTAGCAAGGGATATAGAAAAAGAAGTCCTTATTTACGCTAAGAAAGTCCCTTTAGAAAAAGAAGCTCTGCCAACCGAACCGTCTGAAACTACTTTAACACCTAAAAAAACGCCCACAACTCCTAAGGATGTTTCTCCGGAGATAAAACCTAAAGAAAAGACTCCTCCATCAAAACCTGGAGTGAAGGCTGATACTTATCGAGAACCAATGGAATAAATTTATGGAATTCCAAGTCCCACAATTTATTGAACATAAACCGAAAATAGTCGGACCCTTTACTTTCGGTCAGTTTATTTTTATTGGAATAGCCGGGGGAATTTGCTTTTTTCTTTATTTTTCAATCGGCAAAACGAATTTTTTTCTTTTTGTTTTTATTTCGGTAATTTTGTTTTTAACCGCCGGTGTTCTTGCTTTCGGTAAAATGGGAGGTAGATCTTTACCTTTAATGCTCGGCAATTTTTTAAAATTCAGCCTTATGCCCAAACGTTATCTCTGGAAAACAAAAGAAATGCCGCCGAAAATAATAATGAGAAAAACGGAGCCAAAAAAAGAAGAAGAAATTGAAGAAATCCCCTTAAAAATCGGCGAGAAAAGTCAATTAAAAAAATTATCCATTAAAATTGAGACAAGAACGAGGTAAACAAAATGGCTTCAAATACCACCCAACAATTTTTAGAAATGGACCAAGTCCGTGAAGGAGTCCTTCTCTTGAAAAACAAAACCCTGAGAGGGGTTTTGATGGTTTCTTCTGTAAATTTTGCTTTGAAATCGGAAGATGAACAAAACGCCCTTTTGTACCAATTCCAGGATTTTTTGAATTCTTTGGATTTTTCCTGCCAAATTATCATTCAATCCCGAAAACTAAACATTACCGGTTACCTTGAAAAGTTAAAAGAAATAGAAAAAAAACAAAAAAACGAACTTTTGAGGGTTCAGACGGCGAGTTACCGGGAATTTATTGAAAGTTTGGTTAAAACGGGACAGATTATGACCAAAACTTTTTTTATTGTAGTCCCATTCACCGTTTTAGAAACTAAAGGAGTTTCAGCTTTGAGTTTAATAAAAAAACCAGTTGTCCCGACCTTAACCGAAGATGAATTTCAAAGATGTAAAAACCAACTCTGGCAAAGAATGGAATTTGTAGCTTTGGGATTGAGAAGGTGCGGCTTACAATGTGTTCCTTTGAGTACGCCGGAATTAATTGAGTTGTTCTGGAGCTTGCACCATCCTGACGAAGCAGAAATCGGTTATTTCCCGGAAATTCCTCCCGAGTTATTGCAGTAAATCGGAGCACATAACAAGTTATGTTCTCAATAAATTACCATGCCAATGCCATTTTTTAAGAAAAGTGAACAAGAATTGGAAATCCCGGAAAAGATTTTTGAAGCCGAACCTCTTAATGTGGTTGATTTTGTTTCCCCGCCGGGGCTGGAAGTAAACTCAAATTTTATCCGTCTGGGCAAAAAAATTGCCAAAACCTTTTTTATTTTTTCTTATCCAAGATATCTCTCAACTATTTGGCTGAGTCCGGTGATTAATCTTGACGTTTCAATGGATATTTCTTTTTTCATTCATCCGATTGAAACTGAAATGATTTTAAAGCAATTAAGAGCAAAAACCACCCAGATTCAAGCTGAAATTATGGAAAGAGAAGAAAAAGGCTTAATCAGGGAGCCGTCTTTGGAATTTGCCTTCAGGGATATTGAAGCTTTAAGAGACAGATTACAAACCGCCCAGGAAAGAATGTTCAGATTCGGTCTTTATATGACGGTTTATGCCCAAAACGAAGAGGAATTAAGAAATATTGAAACAACCTTGAGGTCAATTTTAGAATCAAGATTAATTTATGTAAAACCCGCCACTTTCCAACAGAAAGAAGGTTTTGTTTCAACTTCGCCTTATGGATTAGACCAATTGGGAGCACACTCCACGATGAACACCACTCCGCTCTCCAGCGTCTTTCCTTTTACCTCTTTTGATTTGAGCTCAAACGAAGGAATTTTATACGGAATAAACATGCACAATAACTCTTTGGTTTTATTTGACAGGTTTACTTTGGAAAATGCCAACAGCGTTGTTTTTGCCAAAGCAGGGTCCGGAAAATCTTATGCTGTAAAGTTGGAAATTTTACGTTATTTAATGTTGGGAGTGGATGTTATTGTTATTGATCCTGAAAACGAATATCAATTTTTATCTGAGGCGGTCGGGGGTTCTTTTTTCAGTATTTCTTTAACCTCGCCAAATCACCTCAATCCTTTTGATTTACCCATTCCAAGAGAAGATGAAAGATCGGAGGATGTTTTAAAGTCAAATATTATTAATTTGGTGGGTTTGATGCGAATTGTGCTGGGCGGTTTAACTCCGGAAGAAGATGCTATTATTGACAGGGCTTTAACCGAAACTTATGCCGCCAAAGATATTACTCCAGAAAGCGATCCTGCCACCTGGAAAGACAGAATGCCTTTAATGTCCGATTTTGAGGCGGTTTTGGAAGGAATGGAAGGAACTGAATCTTTGGTCAGAAGGGTAAGGAAATTCACCCGAGGAACTTACGCCAGTTTTTTCAATCAATACTCAAACATCTCAATGGATAATTCTTTCGTTGTTTTTGCCATCAGAGATATGGAAGAGGGGTTAAGACCAACGGCGATGTTTATAATCATGCGATATATCTGGAGTAAGGTCAGATCGGAACTCAGAAAAAGAATTTTGGTCATAGATGAGGCCTGGTGGCTAATGCAAACCGAAGACGGAGCTTCTTTCTTGTTTGGAATTTGCAAAAGAGCGAGGAAATATTGGTTAGGAGTAACCACTATTACCCAAGATGTTAATGATTTTATGAAATCCAACTATGGCCAACCAATTATTACTAATTCTTCTTTACAGTTTTTAATGAAGCAATCGTCAGCCACAATGGATGTTGTCCAGAAAACTTTTAATTTAACTGAGGGAGAAAAATATCTTTTATTGGAAGCCGGGGTAGGAGAAGGAATATTTTTTGCCGGCCAAAAACACGTAGCAATCAGAGTAACCGCTTCCCCTACCGAAGACCAGTTTATTACCACTGCTCCCGAACAAGTAGCACAAATAAAAAAAGCTAAAGAAGAATTAAAGGAAAAAGAAATTTAAAAATATGCCCGAAGACAACGTTATAAACGAAAAGGGGGAATTAAAGGGATTGGGAGTTCTTATATCGCCAGAAGGACTTATAATGTTCCCTATCGCTATAATTTTTGATGTGGCTACATTTATTTGTGCAATTCTTATTGTATTTTATGGGATTGGGTATGCCGCCGGATTAATTGTGGATATAATCGCTTTATTTGTTTTTGTGCCATGGAGCTTAATTCGCTCTCAATTTAAGAAAGCACTGGAGGTAGAAACAGAAGAACCTTCGGGAGTTGAGGAAGAGAGGGAACCTTCTCTTCCTCAACAGCCCGAAAGGGAAACGGGAAAAGAAGAAGCGTCAAAGACTGGAAAAACGACCCAGGCCGAAGAAGAAACACTAAAAGCAGAGGGAGAGGCAACAAAAGCAACAAGGGGGGGAAAGAAACAGCTAAAGCAGCAAAAACAGCGAGAGGAGGAGAAGTAGCAGCTAAGACGACGAAGGCAGCGCCGGCGGCTGCAAAAATGGCCAAGTTCGCAAGATGGGGGAAAATTATAACCCCAATCAAAAACGCTGTTCCCTGGTTGGGGTTAATACCAACTTGGACCCCGACTGTTTATTTTGAGTTGCAATCCTAATCTAAATGGATAAAAAAAGGAAAAATATATTATTTTTTCTTTACTTGCTCTTTTTATTTCTCGGAGCTTGTTTTGTTTTCGCCCAAGCGAGGGAATTAGAAATCAAATACCCGATTATCCCCGGGATAGAAATCCCAGCCACCACCGAAACTGCTTTTCCGGTTTACGTAAAATATATATTTAATGTGGTAATAATGGTTGCAGGTATCGTGGCTTTTTTGGCTTTACTGGTTGGAGGAATTCGTTATCTGACTTCCGGCGGTTCACCCTCTATTCAAAGAGATGCCTTGGGGCAAATTGCTGCCGGTTTTTTCAGTTTGATTATTTTACTTTCTTCTTATTTAATTTTATTTACTATTGACCCTAAATTAGTTGTTTTTACTTTACCCGAGCTCAAAACAATCCCAGCCCCGACAATCAGTCCTGTCCCGCCGGAAGAAAGAATTTATACTTATCAGGAAATTCCCAGTGGTTATTTTATTGACAAAACGTTAGAAAAAGAAAAATTAGATAAAATTGATGATTTTTCAAAACAACTATTAGAAAAAGTTAATGAACTTAAAAAATTAGCTGAAGATTTAGAAGCCCTTACTAAGAAATGCCAATGCGGCAGAACGGCTTCTGTTAATATTTCCGGGCGTCCTTGCCAAAGCTGCACTTATGGTCAACCTTGTCCCTGTACCTCCTGTCAAGGAGAATTCGGCTCAAACCATGACCCTTGCTATCCATACCGAAAAAAAATTGAAGATAAAAAGAAAGAAATTCTTAAAAAAGTTGAAGAAATAAGAGAATTAAAAGAAAAATTAGAAGAACAAAAAGAAATTTTAGTTAAAGATTTGGCTAATCTTGAAAAAGCTGAAGAATTAATGGTTGGGTGTTATGGCGATCCACTAAATTACGAAAATTTAATCGTTATGCAAAATATTTTTAAAATTGAGGTTGAAAAACTTGAAGAATGGAAGGGGCTTCAAACCTCCGCAGATCAAGCAAGTTTTTATTGTAAAAAATAAAAAGTGAGTTTAAAAATGAAAAAATTTATTTTTAACGACTTAATTATCATTTTGATTTCTATTTTGCTTTTTTCTTTCTTTGATTTTTTGTATAATAAGGGAGGAAGTGACGAAATTCTCGCCCAAGAATACAAAGTAAAATGCGCCGTTGAAATTCCTATTGGTGAAACAATCGACGAAACGGAAATATTAGCCCAAGAGATTATTCACACTGTAGAATTCATCATCCAAAAATCAGTCGAAGCTGCTGATGCCGGAGAATCATTGGTCAACTTAGTTGATCAATGCCTAGCAGAAAACTGCCAAACAGGCTGTAACCAATATACTTACAAATGCAAGCCATATCAATGTAATCCTTATCAATGTAATCCCCATCCTTGTGAGGGTAATTCCAAACAGACTTGTTATGATGCTTGTTATGAAACCTGTTGGCAAACCTGTTATGCTTGTGATGTTTCGCCTTGTTCAGGAAACCCCTGTCCAAGTGCTCAAATAGCGAGTGAAGTCCAGAAAATTAAAGATAACCATGAAAAGATAAAATTAGCTTACGAAGGGGGAGAGCTAAATGGGGAAGAAATAGACGGAGTTAAACAATTAGTTAAAAAGCCTGAAGAAATTTTTCCCCTTTTAGGAGAGTCTCGAAATAAATTAAAAGTTTGTTCCAGTCCAGCCGAAGATTACGAAAAATACCTTTTAGAGGGATCAACCTTGCTAAAACTTGTTTTAAGTTGCGAAAATGCTAAATCTATGGATTCTACCATTGGCGATTGCTATCAAAATAATTATTTTTGCTGTGAATAAAAATGAAAAAAAATAAAAAAATCTTTTTATTATCTTTCTTTCTGTTTTTTTTCGTTATTACTGCGGCTGGTTTTTGTTTGGCTGAAGACGAAGAATCCTCGAGACCATTAGAAATCCAATATCCCGTAATCGGAGATATTACGGCACCGGCCTATGTTACTACTCTTTTACCTGACTATATTGAATATATTTTTTATTTGGCAATAGCTATTTCTGGGCTACTTGCTTTTGGCGCCTTGATTTTTGGAGGAGTAAAATGGCTAACTTCGGCCGGAAACCCGGCATCAATGTCCGACGCTAAAGATCAAATTTTTGCCGGGATTTTAGGATTGGTAATTTTGCTCGCTTCTTGGTTATTTTTAAACACCCTTAATCCTCAATTAGTGGTTTTAAAAAACCCGGAGATTGCAGATCTCCCCACTCCTTCACCTCTACCTTCCTTGCATCAAGGCGATGTTTGTATTTATGACAAGCAATATGATGCGAGCGATAAGCAAACACTAGCCTGCTATACAAGGGATCAAAAAGATAACGCTGGTTCTTCAAACACTACCGGGATATCAATTATTAAATCAATAGAAATAAAAAGAAGCGAAGACGCTGTCGCTGTTTTCGAAGGACCAGATTACAGCGGTAGAAGGGTTTGTTTTAAAAAAGGCACCATAGTTGATGACTGTGGCCCCAATGATCTCACAAAATGTAGTTTTGGCGCTGGCGTGAGTGATTTGGTTGCTTTTAACGATCTTACCGATGACATCAAAAGTCTTAATGTTTTCCCCTCTGAAAAGTGCTCTTTGCCGGGGATAGTTCTACCACAAGGTCCAAAAAATGATTTCAGCGCCTCAGTTATAGCTTATAGAGATAAAAATTTTAAAGGGCCTGCAGTTTTAACTTTTTACGGCGCGGAAGATCAAGACTCTTCTACGACGGGCATCGGATTTATTAGATCAATTGAAATAAAAAACAGCTCTTCAGCTGTTAGGCTTTTTGATAAAGAAAATTTTGAAGGAAAAACTATTTGTTTTACAGATAGCGTCCACGACTTAACTCTCTATAAACATTCGGGTTTATTATGGTGGAGTATTAATTGGGACATTCGGGTTAGAAGTTTTAAAGTGATTAACGATAGCGATTGTAAGAATCCAGGAGTAACAGAAACTATTCAAGAGGAAGGAAGTTAAGGTGGGAGTAAGACAGATTAATTATGATTCTACTTTTTTAAGTATAATTTTTTATTTTTTTATTTTAGAGATAAGGTTTAATCACTATTTTTCTTTCGGGCTCCTGGCCGATACTTTCAGAGATAATATCCGTTCTTCCGACTAATTCCAAATGAATAATTCTTCTTTCGTGGGCTGGCATCGGCGCCAGCTGTTTTTCTTTTTTAGTTAAAGCCACTTCATCGGCAACGGATTTGGCCAATTCTCTTAAATATTCATATTTTTTTCTTTTTATAACCATTAATGTCTATCTCGAGATAAAAAGGTTCTTCTGAAACGATTTTTCTTTTTAAAATTGCTTTTAATAAATGCTGAATCTCGGTTAAGGTTTGACCTCCTTCTCCAATTAAAATCTGGGGCTCTTCCGTTTTGAGGTTTATTGGAAGAGTTTTATCTCTTTGAGGTGAAAACTCAATCTCAACCTCAAAAGTGGCTTTTTGAAAAAAGCTCTGGACTTCTTTTTTAATTTTTTCAAGATTATCTTGGTTGAGCATAGTAATTTCTTGCCCCGAAGGAAATCGCTGGTTTTCCTCGCGAGGTTTTTATAAATTAAATATTGCTGCCCTATTGAAAATAAAGTGGTTACTATCCAATAAATACCGATGGCTGCCGGAAGTCGCCAAAGAATAAAAACGGTGAAAATCGGGAAAAAATAAAGCATCTGTTTTTGCATCATCCCGGAAAATTGAGACATCTGGTCTTTTTTTTGGGAGGTTTTTGGGGTTACCATTTTTGTTTGAATGAACTGTAAAATACCTGCTAAAAACGCTAAAACCAAACTTGGCAAGGAGAGATCTATAACTCCAAAAAAAGTAGGGTCAATCATCTCGGGACGGGGAACAAAACTGTATAATTTAGAAAGTTCTCCTGTCTGCAGCCCCTTCCAAAAAACTTGGTAAAGAGCAAATAAAATCGGCAACTGGATTAAAAGAGGCAAACAACCGCCAAAAGGATTGATTTTTTCTTTTTGATAAAGTGCCATCATTTCTTTGGTTTGTTTTGCTTTATCTTCTTTGAATTTTTGCTGAATTTCTTGGATTTTTGGCTGAAGTTCGGATAAAACTTTCTGGGCTCTTATTGATTGGAACATTAAGGGATAAAGAATCAGCCTAATCAAAACCGTCAATAAAATAACCGCTATCCCAAAATCATGGCCGGGCAAGTATTGATAAAGTAGCAAAAGAGCATTAAACAGGGGTTGATATAAAATTAAATTGAAAGCGCTGGTTAAAAGATTCATATATTTAAGGCAAATCTATTCCTCCTTTATGCCAAGGATAACATTTTAAAATTCGCTTTATCCCTTTTAAAAACCCTTTTCCAAGGCCATATTTTTCAATTGCGCAATAAAAATATTCCGAACAAGTAGGATAAAATCTACAATTCTGACCTAAATTTGGCGAAATAAAATTCTGGTAAATTCTAATTATTTTAAAAATTAAATTTTTAATCATTTTTAGAAATTTTAATTTTTATTTTAAAATTTTTGCCTTAGTAAAAATTTTTTCAATTATTCCTTCAATTTCCCAAAAGTCTTTGTTTTCCAGACCGGGGAAAACTATAAAAGCCCCATCTATCCCTCTTTTTATTTTTTCTAATTTTATTTTTACTAATTCGCTCATTTTTCTTTTTAATTTATTTCTTACGGTAGCCTTTTTCGAAACCCTCTGGCTGATAATAAAGCCAAAACGGCTTATTTTTAAATTATTTTTTATTATTTTAAACAATAAAAAATCTTCTTTAAACCCTTTTCCGTCTTTCAAAACTTTTTCAAAATCTTTCTTTTTTTTCAAACGATTTATTTTCTTTAACATCCCAAGAATTAAACGGTTAATTTCCATCTCTTTTTTGATCTTCTCCGCAGAATCGTTCTCCTTCCTCCTTTTGTTTTTTTTCTTTTCCGAAATCCGTGCGTTTTTTTTCTTTTTTTCTTTTTCGGTTGATAAGTAATACTCATATTCTTATAAAATAATTTTTTAAAAATAATTTGACATGTGAATTAAAAATAGCAAAAAAATCTCCCTTCGTCAATCTATTGTTTTAGAAATAATACTTTAATTATAAAATTAAGAAGTTAAAATCTTAACATGGTTTCACATTTTTTCCCCAGGATATTAACAAAAACTTGGCTGATTATCGTGTTTTACTTATTTTTGATTTATGATATATAATATAGTATTGAAATTCTCTTTATTTTTTAAGAAAAATTTATGACCAACGATGAACTTTGGCAAGCAGTTTTAGCCCAAATACAACTGAATATCTCTCCAGCTAATTTTGGCACTTGGTTTAAAAACACTAAAATTATTTCTCAAAAAGAGGGCGAGGTTTTGGTTTCTATCCCTAATTCTTTTACCAAAGAATGGTTAGAAAATAAATATAATAAACTTATTTTTAAAATCTTGCGAAGTTTAAGTGAAGAAGTCAAGGAGGTTAAATATATAATTTCACGGCAGGAATTAAAAACTTCCAAAATAGACCAAAAATCTTCTTTTTCTCCAGACCAACTTGAATTCCAAGAATTCAGCGTTGACAAAGAAACCAATCTTAATCCAAGATATACTTTTGAAAATTTTGTGGTAGGGCCATTTAACGAACTACCCCATGCCGCTGCCCAAGCGGTCGTAAAAAACCCAGGCTTTGTTTATAATCCTCTTTTTATTTATGGCGGAGTGGGGCTGGGGAAAACCCATCTTTTACAAGCAATCGGGAATGAGGTAACAAAAAACTTCGCCCAGAAAAAAGTAAAATATATTCCTTCTGAAAAATTTTTCAGCGGGGTTATTTCTTCTATCAGAAACCATGATATGGAAAGCTTTAAATCAAAATATCGTTCAATTGATGTTTTAATTATTGACGATGTCCAATTTTTAGCCGGAAAAGAAAAAACACAAGAAGAGTTTTTCCACACTTTTAATGTTTTATATGAAGAAAACAAGCAAATTATTCTTTCTTCAGACCGTCCCCCGAAGGCCATCCCTACTTTGGCTGAAAGATTAAGGTCTCGCTTTGAAGGAGGCATGATAGCTGATATTAGTTACCCTGATTATGAAACAAGGTTGGCTATTCTTAAAACAAAGGCCAGAGAAAAAGAAATTGAACTGCCCGGTGAAATTTTAGATTTTATTGCCTCTAACATCCAAAAAAATATCAGAGAATTAGAAGGAGCTTTAAATAGGATAATAATCTGTCGAAAAATAAATAATAAAGCACCCGATTTAGAAACTATTAAGTCCCTTTTAAAAAATTTACTCACTTCTCCGCCGGTAGTGATGACTCCTAAAAAAATAATCCAGGCGGTTGTTGATTTTTATGATTTAAAAGAAAAAGACTTATTTAATAATTCTCGAAAAAAAGAGATAGTTAAACCCCGTCAAGTTGCCATGTATTTATTAAGGGAATTATTAAAAGAATCTTATCCCTCTATTGGAAGGAAATTTGGAGGAAAAGATCACACTACGGCGATTTATGCTTATGAAAAAATTACAAAAGAAATAAAAAGCAACAAAAACCTTACAGAAGAAGTCAATTTAATAAAACAGAAGTTGGATAATTTTTAAATTTTATAGGGGTGGGGATTAAAAGTGATTTAATAGATAATAGGTTGGGGAGTTAAGGTATTTAAAAATAGGATAATAAAATAAAAAAAATAATTAACAAAAATTTTAGAATTATTTCTAATATCACCCTAAAGCCTTCCCCACTAATAATTAACAAATAAATTAAGTTAAAATATTAAATAATTTTACTAACTTAACTAATATAATAAAGTTTAATTTATGAAAATAGTAATTTTACAAGAAAAAATTAAAGAAGGACTTCAGATTGTTGAAAAAGTCTGCTCAAAATTATTATCCTTACCTATTTTAAATAATATTTTATTAAAGGCAGAAAAAAACTTTATCACACTTGAAGCAACTGACTTGGAATTGGGTATAGAATGGAGTTACTTAACAAAAATTGAAGAAGAAGGAACGGTGGTTTTGCCTTCAAAAATTCTTTCTAGTTTTATAAATTTTCTTCCCCCAAAACCTATCACTTTTTTAAGTAAAGACCAGGTTTTATTTATCGAATGTGAAAATTATAAAACTAAAATAAAAACTTTTAATCCCGAAGAATTCCCTCTTTTGCCAAAAATAACCGAAGGGGAATCGTTTTCTATAAATACGAAAACTTTTTGCCAAAGCCTATCTCAAGTTGTTGATTTTTCCACCCCATCTACTGCGAAACCAGAAATTTCTGGAATTTATTTTTCTTTTAAAAAAGACCAAATAATAATAACAGCCACAGACACTTTTAGATTGGGAGAAAAAAAGATTTTTTTAAAAACCCCGTCGTCTTTAACAAAAGAATACAGTTTTATTCTTCCTCAAAAAACCGCCAGGGAGTTAATTAATATTTTTGAAGAGAAAGAAGGAGAGATAAAAATTTACTTTAATCCTAACCAAATTCTTTTTGAATTTTTAAGCGAGGAGGTAACGCGACCGAAAATCAAACTTATTTCCCGGTTGATAGAGGGAGAATTCCCCAATTATCAAGAAATTATTCCTAAAAAATATGAGACTCAAATTATTTTATCCAAAAACGATTTTTTAAACCAAATAAAAATAGCCGCTCTTTTTAGCGGCAAAACAAACGAAATTAAATTTAAAATTACACCAAAAGAAAATAAAATTGAGTTTTCCAGTCAAAATCCAGATTTAGGTGAACACCAATCTTCTTTAATGGGGAAAATAAAAGGCAATGCCGTTAATATTGCTTTCAATTGTAAATTTTTAACCGATGGGATTTTAAACATTAAAAGCCAAGACATTGTTCTTGAACTCAACGGTGAAGATCAGGCAGGAGTTTTAAAACCCAGCGACGATCCGAGTTATATTTATATAGTGATGCCAATAAAAATTTCTTAAAACTAATTATTCGATTAGATTATTATTTTCTTCGCTAAAACTTTCCTTGGGGAATCTTGGCAAAGCTTTGTCCATAAAAGCTTTCCAAATAGGACCAGCCGAAGTCGCTCCTACTAATTGCATAGGGGCGTTATTATTATTACCCACCCAAACCCCAGTCACTAAAGACGGAGTATACCCTATAATCCAACCATCTTTTGCATTTTGAGTTGTTCCTGTTTTGGCAGCGACCTGATAATTATCAAAATACATATAAGACCTTGAACCAAAAATCGGAGCTCGGGCTTCATTGTCTGATAAAATGCTGTTAATTAAATCAGTAATATTATCCTCTAAAACTCTTATTTGAGTTTTATTATTCTCTTCAATAATATTTCCTTCAGAATCTTCGATTTTTAAAATAAAAGAAGGGGAGATTTTTAAACCATTAGTGGCAAAAACGCCGTAAGCTGAAACCATATCCAGTAATTTTACTTCACCTCCCCCTAAAACCAAAGCTAATCCGTAAAAAGAAGAGGGTTTATCCAAGGTTGTAATGCCCATGTCTTGAGCTGTTTTAATACTATCCTCTAAACCAGCCAGTGAATTTAAAACTTTTACCGAAGGAACGTTTAAAGACTGAGCTAATGCTTCCCTTAAAGTTACCGGCCCTCTAAATTTACCATCATAATTCCTAGGGGTAAAAGTTTCTCCTCCCCAAACCCCAAAATTGGTTTCTTCGTCTACAACAACTGTTTTATCATCAAAACCCTTTTTAAAGGCAGTAGAATATACAAAGGGTTTAAAAGCGGAGCCTGGTTGACGTAATCCTTGGACAGCTACATTAAATTCCGGGTCAAATAAACAATCTTTTCCTGGCGTGCAATCTTCAGGATAGGGGTCGGCGAAATAATTTTTTGAACCAACCATCGCTAGAATTTCACCGGATTTTGGGTCAATTGAAACTAAGGAGGCGTTAAAAGCATGGTATTTTTCATTAATTTTTGCCCTATCTTCTACTACTTTTTCAGCCGATTCTTGTAACTCCCAATCTAATGTTGTATAAACCTTTAGCCCTTTTTCTTTTAGAAAGTCCTCGCCATATTTTTTTTCAAGATAATCTTTTACGTAAAGAACAAAATGAGGGGCTTTAATCGGTTGTAAAATTCTAGCAAAGACTACTTCTTCTTTTTTTGCTTTTTCTAATTCTTCTTGAGTAATGTATTTTTCTTTTACCATCTGTTCTAAAATATAGTCCTTTCTTAACAGAAGTTTTTCTCTATTTTCCCCGTAAGGAGATAAAGAGCTGGGGGACTTGGATCAAAGCGGCTAATGTTGCGGCTTCAGCCAAGGAAATTTCAGAAACTGGTTTTTTAAAAAAAGTTTGGCTGGCAGCTTCTACTCCATAAGCATTTGAGCCGAAAGGAATTTGGTTTAAATACCATTCCAAGATTTGGTCTTTTGAATAACGCCTATCCAGCTCCATCGCTAAAACAATTTCTCTTATTTTTCTCCCAATAGTTTTTTGTCTGGTTAAAAAAGAAGAACGAATAAGTTGTTGGGGGATAGTTGAGCCTCCGTAAGCCGCTTTCATAATTTTTAAATTAAATAAAACAGACCTGAAGATTCCCTTTAAATCGATACCAATATGGTGATAAAAATCTCTATCTTCAGTAACAATTACAGCCTCCTTTAAATATTCAGGCATTTCCTTTAAAGAAACAACCTTTCTTTTTTCTTCTCCATAAATTTCATATAAAAGAGTTTGCCCCGTTCTGTCATAAATTTTAGTTGATTGGATAAATGGCCTCTCTAAAAAATCTTCCGGTCGGGGGAGATCCTTTATATAATAAACAAATAGAAATAAAAAAATAAAAAAAACGGCCAAAAATATCCACAATACTTTTTGCCAAAAGCTCATTTTTAAAAAAACTCCCCCTTTTTCCTTTTTTTGATAGATTTTGCGATAATATTTCCTTTCGGGCATACTTTAATCCTTTCCATTCTACTAAATTAAATTAAAATTGGCAAAATTCGACTATTTTTACTATAATAAAGAAATGAAAAACAAAAATATCCATCCTAAAATTACAGAGGCATTAACCAAAGGAGTGGGGAATATTTATCCAAATCGGGAACTTCTTGAGAGAAAACTAATCTCCGGACAGAGAATAAGGCTTTATTGCGGTTATGACCCGTCTACTCCGTCCTTACATTTGGGGCACATGGCTACTCTTTTAAAATTATCTCAATTCCAAGAGCTTGGTCACGAAGTGATAATGTTGATTGGAGATTTTACTGGTATGATCGGTGATCCAACTGATAAATTAAACGTTAGAAAAAAACTAACACGGAAGGATGTTCTTTCTAATGCTAAAAACTATAAAAAATTAGCCAGTAATATCTTAAATTTCACGGGGGCTAATCCGGTTAAGATTCTTTATAATAGCAAATGGAATGATAAATTGTCCTTCCTCAATTTAATTGAAATGGCTTCAAATTTTACGGTTCAACAAATAATAATTCGAGATATGTTTCAAGAAAGAATAAAAAGAAAAAAACCAATTTATCTGCATGAGTTTTTATATCCTTTAGCTCAGGCTTATGATAGCGTAGCTATGGGTGTTGATTTGGAAATTGGCGGAGAAGATCAAACGTTTAACATGCTTTGCGGCCGTGATTTATTAAAAGTTTTGAAAAATAAAGAGAAATTTGTTTTAACTCTAAAATTATTAACTGATCCCATTGGGAAAAAAATGGGTAAAACCGAAGGAAATATAATCCTAATGGATGCTTCGCCGGAAGAAATGTTCGGTAAAATTATGTCTTGGACAGACAGTATTGTCGGGATTGGTTTTGAACTATTGACAAAGTTATCAATGGAAGAAATCAAAGAGATTTTTAAGATGATAGAAAAGAAAAAAATAAACCTCCGCGACGCTAAGGCAAAATTAGCTAAAGAAATCGTGGCAATCTGCCATAATAAAAAATTAGCCATAAAGGCTGGAAATGAATTTGATCTTATTTTTAGAGAAAAAAAATTGCCGACTAAAATACCGGAAATTAAAATAAATAAAAAAAATATTGGCATTTTAGAATTATTAGTTAAGGCAAAATTAGCTTCATCTAAATCTGAGGCAAAAAGACTGGTTTTACAAAAAGGAGTAAAAATTGGCGGCGAGATTCAAACGGATTGGAAAAAAATTATAGAGATAAAAAGAGAGATGGTAATCCAGGTGGGGAAAAGAAAATTTGTCAAAATAACTTAGATCAAACTAAAAACCCCGAGTTTCTCGGGGTTTTTAGTTTGTTATTCTAAGCCTTCCTCTTCCGAACTCTCTTCTCCTGGAGTTTCTTCTTCAGGTTCTTCCTGATCAAAAAATGAGTCCAAAAATTCGTCTTTATATAACATGATTTAGATCAAACGTTATTTAACGAATCCCGCTCTCTTTAAAAGATCGGAATTTATTATTCAACTTTATCGACCTTTCCCCTGCTTAAAATATTTAATAACAAGGGTTAGTTCTATTAGGAATTATTATATGTTTTCATAAAGGACTGTCAAGCCCGTTTAGAAATTTTTAATACTAAGGAGTTATTAAAATATTTGATTTTGTAAAATTTCCAAAAAGGTCAAGTTCTTCCTCTAATAACATAAGTAACGGCAATAGCCAAAGCATCGGCGGCATCGTCGGGTTTAGGGATTTCTTTTAAATTAAGTATTCTTTTTATTTTTTTTTGAACATCTTTCTTTTCCGCCCAACCGTTTTTAGTAACAGATAATTTAACCTGAAGAGGCGTAAATTCTTGAACCGGGATTTTATTTTTCGCCGCCGTCAAAAGAATTACCCCTTTGGCCTGGGAAACCGGTATGGCCGTTTTTAAATTTCTAAAAAAATAGATATTTTCTACTGCCAGAATCTCCGGGCGATATTTCTTAATTATTTTAGAAAGTTCATTGTTGATTTTTTTTAAACGTTCGGAAGGAACTGAAGAAGGAGAGGTTTTAATTAGACCGTAAGCCAAACAACTTAGATTGTTTTTTATTTTTTGTTTTTTATTCTTTGTTTTTATTACCCCGTAACCCGTGCTGGCCGTGCCCGGGTCAATTCCTAAAATTATCATATATAAATATTGATGAGAAATATTTCAAAATATTTTTATACTTTTAAATTAGAATATATTTCTTGAACGCTATCTGATTCATCCAATAATTCAAAGAGTTTTTGACAGGCTTCTTTTATATTTTCATCAGCTTGTATTTCTTCTTTTGCAACCCAATCTAATGAGGCCGAATCAACTTTGACTCCCTTTTCTTCCAATCCCTTTTTGATTTTATCTAAATCTTCAATTTTTGTATAAATATCCAGAATGTTATCGTCCCAAATAAAATCTTCAACTCCAAATTCAATGACCAACATTTCTAATTTCTCTCTATTTTGGAAGTTTTCGTCCTGCAAACTCAGATTTAAGGTAAGACACCCTTTTCTCTCAAAAAGCCACTTTACCGAACCGATCTCCACCAGCTTTCCGCCGCTTTGATTTAAAATTTGTTTAACCTCAAGAAGGGTTCGATTTTTATTATCGGTAATTCCTTCAATAATAACGGCAATTCCGCCGGGACCGTAAGCCTCTAAGGAAAACTCCTCTAGGGCAGCATCTTTAATTTCACCCGTGCCTCTCTTTATGGCTCGGTCAATATTCTCCTGGGGCATATTAATTTCTCTGGCTTTTTCAATTGCCGTTTTTAAAGCATAATTAATACTCGGATCTGGTCCTTTCTCCTGAACCGCAACAGAAATAATTCGGGATATTTTAGAGAAAATTTTACCCCTTTTTTGGTCAGTGGCCTCTTTTTGATGTTTTATTTTTTTTGCATGAGAATGTCCTGACATTTTATTTTTTTACTAACTTTTTAATTGCTAAAATAATCGTTCCAGAAAAAATGGCAGCCCCGAAAGCGGCTAAAAAAGAAGGAAAATTTAAACGTTTTATGCTTTTTCCAATAACTGCCAATCCATTAGGATTTTCTTCAGACAATTTATTGTTTTCAGTTATTGGGACGGGGGTAGGAATTATATTTATTGCTCCTGGAGTTAGATTCTCGCTCCAAAGCCATTTATCTCCAAGTCGATTATAGGATTGTCCCTTTAATGTTTTTTCATAAGAAAGAGAGTCAATAATTTTCCCATCAGGCTGTAAAAGGTTTAACCCATCACTATTATTGTTTAAAGTAATTTTAGTCTCCGGTCTCTTGATAACCAGAAAATTTTGAGGAGAAATTTTTGTTCCTTTTGGGAACGTATAAATTGTTTTTTTACCGACAGTATCGGTTATTTGCCATAAAGATAAATCAACCTCGAAATTATTTGTGTTAAAAATTTCAATCCATTCGTCGGTTTCATCCGGCCCAACGGGGGAAGGCAAAATTTCATTAATAATTGCTCCTGTCGGGTAATTAGCTTGAATTTCTCCGGCAGTGATTGAATCTTGGGCAGGAGGAGATTGATAAGGAGGGTTTAAATAAAAGTCTTGGCTGTTGTTGTTTGTGTCTTGGTAATCGTCATTTATTTTTTTTCTTTCCAATTTTTGATTAGGAATTGGATTTTCCGGAAAAGATAATTTTTCAAAAAAAGAATTATTACTTTTCCCCCAAGATAAAGCATCGAAAATTGCCCCGTCTGGGCTAAAAAGAGCGACACTATTATTTTTTGCCAAGGTTGCTGTACTCCAAACGTTGGCTCCGATTAAACTAGCATAATTATCATTGGAATTAGCCCAAAGAAAATAGCTTTTGGCGGAAATAATACTTCCTGACGGGAAAACTTTAATTAATGATTCACCCCCGGTTGAACTTTTTTTTCTCAACTTATAGCCACTGATATCCAAATCATTGTCTGAAGGATTATAAATTTTGATAAAATCATTATTAGTCTTTTCTCCTGCGATTTGAACTTCAACAATCATAAGGTGGTCTTGGATAACTGCCGAACAGAGGATAACAAAGAAAAATAAAAAGAAAAAGCTTATAAAAAAGAATCTTTTGTGCCCTCTTGACATAATCTCAATATTTTGTTATAATAAGTAAAACTTAGTATACTCTTTCGCTTCGCGAAAAATTATAATTTAATGTTATGAAAGCCCCAAAGCTGGGGGTCTGGAGTTTTTCTTAGTTTTTCGGACGGCCCAGGTGATGCTGAACCGTTCCTCGGGAAAATTCTAAACTTAGTTTCTGATACCTAAGTCGGCCCCCAGCTTTGGGGCTATTCTGTTGGTTCGGTTACTCTTTCTACTTCTTCTATGGTAGTCACTCCCCCCAAAACCTTTATTACTCCGTCTTGATACATAGTAACCATTCCGTTCCCAATTGCTTTTTCTCGCAAAGTAGCGATAGGGGGAGAGGTTAAGATAAATTTTTCCATTTCATTATCAACTAAAAAAGATTCAAAAACCCCGACCCGTTTCCGATAGCCAGTAAAATTACAGTCTTGACACCCTACAGATCTTGGTATTTTGGAGGTTTCTGAATATTTTATTATCTCCTTTGGGATATTTTTTAAAGCTTTTTTTATTTTCTCAAACTCTTGAGACGAAATTTTTTCAAATTTAGCGCATTTCTGGCAAACTTTTCTAATCAGTCTTTGGGCAATAGCCATATTAATAGCTGGAGCAATATTAGCTGGTTTTTCTCCTAAAGACTGCAATCTGGTTATGGTTCCGGCGGCATCATTCGTGTGCAAAGTGCTTAAAACTAAATGGCCGGTTAGTGCTGCTTGTAGGGCAGTTTGGGCAGTTTCAAGGTCTCTTATCTCCCCGACCAAAATTACGTCCGGGTCTTGGCGGACAATAGACTTTAGACCATTAGCAAAATCATATCCTTTTTCTGGCGCCACCTGAGTTTGGGAAATTCCCCCTAAATGATATTCAATCGGGTCTTCAATGGTTATAATTTTGATTTCTGGTCGGTGGATTTTTCTTAAAAAAGCATAAAGGGTAGTGGTTTTTCCAGAACCAGTGGGCCCCGTTACAATGATCATACCGTTCGGTTTTTTAATTTCTCTTTCAAATGTTTTTAATAAGTCTTTTCTTAGCCCTAAAGCATCTATTTCAATCAAACTTTTAGGGTTTAAAATTCTAAGAACAACTGACTCTCCGTATTCAGCTGGCAAAGCCGAGACTCTAACTTCAACAGTTGTTTCTTCGGTTACAATGGAAAACCGACCATCTTGGGGTCGGTCGGTGATATTTAATTTAAGCCCCGAAAGAAGTTTAATCCGGGAGATTAAGGAATCATATATTTTTTGGTTTATAACTACGACATCTTGCAATACTCCATCAATTCTTGCTCGGAGTTTTGCTTTTTCTTCCTCGGGTTCAATATGAATATCAGAAGCATCTAAAAAAAATGCGCCACCCAAAACAATCTCTAAAATTTCAGTTGTTCTTTTAGATAAAACTTCCTCAATTTTTTTCTTAAAATTGGGGACATTTTTTACTTCTTTTTGAATTTCAGAAAGAATAGCCGGAGAAATTACTATTTGGCCTGTGATTTTACTGACCTCTTTCTCCATGATATTGTAAATTTATTTAATTTTTTAGAAGATAGGTAAAAGGAAGCTTTTTTTAAATTAGCTTAAATTTGAAAAGTAAGTCAAATGTTAAATTTAAATATATCACAAATTCCCCGTTTCAAACCAAAAAAATAGGCAAAATTTTAACCAAAGAAATACTAAAAACCAAGACATGGAAAACAGCGGTTATCCTTGGTTTGGAGGGGGATTTGGGTGGTGGGAAAACAACATTTCTACAAGGACTGGCAAAAGAATTAGGGATTAAAGAAAAAATATTAAGCCCAACTTTTATCATTATGAGAAGGTTTAAAATTCCAATCTGCCAAACGAATGGTCGATTTAAAAATTTTTACCATATTGATTGCTATAGAATTTTAAAACCAAAAGACATTTTAGATTTGGGCTTTAAAGAAATTATATCTCAACCTCAAAATATCGTTGCCATTGAATGGGCAGACCGCGTCCGCAAGATATTGCCAAAAGATATTTTGATTTTGAAATTTAAATTTTTAGCAAAAAATAAAAGAGAAATTACAGTTCAAAAAAATGGATAAAAAACATCTCATTATCATTGACAGTAATTCTATTATCCATCGGGCTTACCATGCTTTGCCCCCTTTAACCACCAAAAAAGGAGAATTAGTTAATGCCGTGTATGGTTTTTTATTGGTTTTTTTAAAGGTAATTAGGGAATTTCAGCCGAAATATATCGCCGCCTGCTTTGATTTTCCCGCTCCTACCTTCCGTCATCAAAAATTTAAAGAATATAAGGCGAAAAGGAAACCGGCTCCAGAAGAGCTCTATAAACAAATTCCAATAGTAAAAGAAGCCTTAAAGGTATTTTCAGTCCCGGTTTTTGAAAAAAAAGGATATGAGGCAGACGATATTATTGGCACCATCGCCTATCTTGCTCCCAAAAAACAAGTTTTTCCGAAAATTAAAATCATTATTTTAAGCGGAGACCAAGACAATCTTCAGTTGATCAACCCTCAGGTGAGAGTTTATGCTTTAAGGAAAGGAGTAAAAGATATTATTCTATATGACGAAGATTCGGTCAAAGAAAAATTTCAGGGATTAAAACCCGAACAGCTGCTTGATTATAAGGCATTAAGGGGAGATCCTTCTGATAATATTCCCGGGGTGACGGGGGTTGGAGAAAAGACATCTATACAGTTAATCAAAAAATTTAACAATTTAGAAAATTTGTATAAAGAAATTGAAAATAAATCAGAGAAAAGCAAAGAGATTAAACTTAATTTAAAAGAACTTTTATTAAAATATAAAGAACAAGCATTTCTTTCCAAAAGCTTAGCCCAAATCAAAAAAAATGCTCCAATAGATTTTACCCTCAAAAAATGCCAATTTGGGAAGTTTGACAAGAAAAAAGTAATAAAATTTCTTAAAGAGCTTGAATTCCAGAGTTTAATTAATCGCCTTCAAGCCCCGGAAAAAAGAAGACAAAAAAAAGATAAGCCGTTTATTAAGTCTGAGGCATCTTTTTCCAGTAAACGAAACAGTCCCTTAATCGGGGAAAATTTAAAATTATGGTAATCCTTTTCACTAGAAATTAGGTTATTTTTCTTAAAATAAGATGATTGTATTTTAGTTTTCAAGAAGGTAAAATAAATAAAAAACAATGCCAAACAAAAAAGAAACAAATTCCGAAGATATCTTATTTAAGGAAACTTTAGCCAGTTTTGAAAAGGATATTGGGCTAACCTCAGCCATATTAATCTGTCTTTCGATTTTAGCTCTTATTGTTAAATTCGTTTTTAAATATTCTATACCACCCTTTGTTTTAATTATTCTTTTTATTTGGGTGTTAATTTATTTTTCTTATAAATTTTTAATTAAACAAAGAAAAAATCAAGAAGAATTATACAGTTTTTATTTCAGGAATAATATCTTTGACATTTTTATTTTAACGGTTATTATTCATTATCTTGGAGGAGTAGAATGGATTGGGGTGTTTTTTTACGCATTAATTTTGGCTTCATCGGGCAATTTTTTACCGAAAAAGAAAACTTATATTTTATATTTTATTACCATTTTTTTATATTCAGCATTAGCTTTGCTTGAATATTTCCAAATTTTACCCCATATGGCCGTGTTTGGTTATCCTCAAGAACTTTATCGCAACCCATTTTTTATTTTAACTCAAATTTTAGTTTCGGCGGCCAGTTTGTTTTTCATTAGCGAAAACTGCGGGAGTTATTCGGAAAAACTTAAAAATAAGCAAAGGCAATTGATTAATGCCCAAAAAGAGATAGATGAAGCAAGAGAGGTTTTAGAGATAAAAGTGAGAGCAAGAACCAGAGAATTACAAGACTTAACCGGAAAACAAGAAGAAATTATTAAGGAAAGAACAAAAGAAATTCAAGAAAGAATAGAAGAGTTAGAGAGATTCCAGAAGTTATCCGTGGGAAGAGAATTAAAAATGATAGAACTTAAAGAAGAAATAAAAACATTAAAAAAAGAATTAGAAAAGTCATACGGGGAAGAAAATCATTAACAAAAATTAAAAGGAAAATTAATTTATGAACCAAAAGATCACCAAAGAAGTTATCGGGAAATTAATGGAAATTGATGGTGAAGCAAGGGGAGTGGTTTTTAAGACTGACAGTGAATATATTTTAAAAGAAAAGGGAGAAGAAGGGATAAAGAAGATAGAAGATACATTAAAGGGGCTAGGATATCCTATAAAATATAAAGAAATTGAAACTTTAAATTTTTATCCAATAGGATTAAGAGTTCTTTCCCTTTTGGTTGTCAAAGAAATTTTTAATTATAACGATGAAAAAATTAAAGAAATAGGATTTTTTGCCACAAAGACGTCTTTAATCATCAAACTTTTTGTGAAATATTTTCTTTCTCTTGAAAGGGTTTTTTACAAAGAATCATCCAGAATGTGGCAAAAACATTACACCATTGGCGAGTTGGTGCCGGTTGAACTAAACCAAGAAAGAAAATATGGCATTTTAAGAGTAAAAAACTGTGATCTCCATCCGACTTATTGTTGTTATCTCGGCGGTTATTTCTGCGGCATTTTACAAATGTTAATAAAAACATCTAAAATAAATTTTGAAGAAACAAAATGTTCCTTTCGAGGTGACGAATATCATGAGTATTTAATAAAATGGCAATAAATATTAAAATTATAAATGTTTAATAAAATGTGAGGAGAAAGGTGAAGAAAAAATTTCAACTTTAATTGAAGACTTAAATTCTCTGGAAAGCTATGCTAGAGATTTGTTTTCTTTTTTGCCCTTGCCAGTTTGTCTCGTGAGCCCAATTGGGATAATTTTAGAAGCCAATCCGGCTTTTGAAAGAATTACTGATTATAAAATAGAAGAAATAGTTGGGAAACCGATAGAGGATATTTTTCTTGAGAAAGAAGTTGGAGAGTTGCTTGAAGAAACTAAAAAGAAAGGGCTTGTTAAAGAAAAAGAAGCCATTATTCTTACCAAGGAGGGGAAACAAATTTCAGTAAGCGTTTCAACTGTATTAAGAAAAAGCGAAGAAGGGGAAATTATTGGATATTTTTTTGGGCTATTTGATTTAAGCAATATTAAGAAAAGCGAAAAAGAACTTAAAAATGCTCAAGTTGCTCTTTTAAACATGTTGGAAGACGTAGAAGAAGCAAGGGGTAGAGCAGAAGAAGAAAAAAATAAAACAATGGCAATTATTAATAATTTTACCGATGGTTTATTAGTATTTAACCCAGAAAATAAACTTTCTTTAATTAACCCTCAAACAGAAAAAATCTTTGATATTAAACAAAGAGACGTAATTAATAGACCACTTCAGGAGCTAAAAACCTTTCCCACCATTGAACCTTTAGCTCTAATTTTGCTAAAAGAAACGAAAGAGATTTCTCGAAAAGAAATTCAGCTTAAAGAAAATTTAGTTATAGAGATAAGCTCTGTTTCTATCTTAAAAGGAGAAGAGAAGTTGGGAAATTTAATAATCATTCACGATATAAGTCGAGAAAAATTAATTGAAAAAATGAAAACTGAATTTGTTTCTATTTCTGCCCATCAATTGAGAACCCCTCTCTCAGCCATAAAATGGACGATAAGGATGTTATTAGATGGAGATTTAGGCGAATTAACTTTGGAACAGCGAGATTTTCTTGAGAAGACCTATCGTTCCAATGAAAAAATGATAAATTTAATTAATTCTCTTTTAGACGTAACCAGAATCGAAGAAGGAAGATATCTTTATAAACCAGTCCTCACCGAAATTGAACCAATTTGTCAATTTGTAATAAAATCTTACGAAGAAGAAATCAAAAGAAAAAATATTACAGTTGATTTTAAAAAACCAGAAAAAAGGTTGCCAAAGATAATGATGGACGTTGAAAAAATAAAACTAGCCATTCAGAATTTACTTGACAATGCTATCAGATATACCCCGCCTGGAGGTAAGGTGACAATTACCTTAAAATATGGTAAAAAAGAAGTAGGTTTTTCGATAAAAGATTCGGGAGTCGGAATCCCGAAAGAACAACAATCAAGGGTTTTTACTAGGTTTTTTAGGGGGGCCAACGTAATGAGAATGGATACCGAGGGGTCGGGCTTTGGTCTTTATATTGTTAAAAATATTATTGAGGCTCACGGCGGTAAGGTTTGGTTTGAGTCTGAAGAAGGAAAGGGAGCTACCTTTTATTTTAATTTACCAACAAAAGAAGAGTTTACAGAATTTTTAAAAGAGTTTTAACATTCCAGGAGGAGTTTGATTACTACCAGTACTTAAGCGTTTTTCATTACAAAACACTTGTCAAATTTCTTCTGAGGAATAAAATATAATAATATGACAAAAAAAATTATATTAGTCGAAGACGAAGAAATTATTCTTAATCTTCTTCAAAGGAAACTGACCCTTGAAGGATACGATGTTTTAATTGCTAAAGACGGTGAAGATGGTTTAAAGAAAATGCGAGAAGAAAAACCTGACTTAGTTTTATTAGATATAATTATGCCCAAAAAGGGAGGCTTTGAAGTAATGGAGGAGATGCAAAAGGATAATACCTTAAAAGAAATTCCCATTATTGTGATTTCTAATTCGGGACAGCCAGTTGAAATTGATAGGGCTCAAAAGCTGGGAGCGAAAGATTGGTTAATAAAAACAGAATTTGATCCACAGGAAGTAATCGAAAAAGTAAAAAAACAATTTTCTGCCTCAGAATAATTTATTAGAAGATTTTCAAACAAATTAAAAACCTATGTCAAAGAAAATTCTAATCATTGAAGACGATAAATTCTTAAGGGAATTAATTTCGCGTAAGATTAGCGACGAAGGATTTGATGTTGCTGAAGCAGTTGATGGGGAAGAGGGTGTTAAAAAGGTTAAAACAGAAAAACCAGATTTGATTTTACTTGATCTTATCTTGCCAGGGATTGATGGCTTCGAAGTTTTATCAAGAGCAAAAGAAGATTTAAATTCGGCTTCAATTCCGGTAATCATTTTGTCTAACCTTGGACAAAAAGAAGAAGTGGAAAAAGGGTTAAAGCTCGGAGCGGTTGATTATTTGATTAAGGCTCATTTTACCCCTGGAGAAATTGTTGAGAAAATCAAGGCAATTTTGAAATAGATGTGTTTGGGCCGTTGAAGAAAGATAAAATAGTTTTAGATTTTAAAAAATACCAGAGCACATAATAAATTATGTGCTCGATTTATTAATAAGATGCCCGAACTACCAGAAGTAGAAACTACGGTTAGGGATTTAAAAAAGAATATTCTCGGTCGAAAAATCGAAGGCTTTTGGACAGATTTTAAAAAAAATATAAAACGACCAAAAAAACTGGAAGAATTCAAAAAAATAATAATCGGGGAAAAGATTGAAAACGTTAGAAGAAGGGGTAAAAACATTTTAATTGCTTTATCGGGAGAAAAAATACTTTTAATTCATCAAAAGCTAACAGGTCATTTACTTTATGGCAGATGGAGAATAAAACATGGGAGGTGGTTCCCTCTTGATGGAGGACCGCTTAATGAACCTATAAATAGATTTATTCATTTAATTTTTAAATTAGATAACGGGAAAATGTTAGCCCTGTCCGATTTAAGAAAATTTGCCAAAATTGAACTCTGGAGGAAGGCCGAACTAGAAAATTCAAAAGAGTTCAAAAATTTAGGACCAGAACCATTGGATAAAAATTTTACTTTTGAAAAATTTAAAGAGAGATTAGAAAAAAAGAAAAAAGGGAAAATTAAACAGGTTTTGATGGATCAAGCTATAATTGCAGGTATTGGAAATATTTATTCTGATGAGGTATTATGGAAGGCAAAAATACATCCCTTTAGAGATGTTTCAAAATTGAGCAATAATGAGTTAAAAGAAATATATCAAGCAATAAAAGAAATTTTGCCAAAAGCGATTGAGCTTGGCGGAGAAAGTTTTTCTGACTTTCGTAGAATTACCGGAGAGCGAGGTTATTTTGATAAAGCAAGAAAAGTTTATCGGAGAACTGGAGAAAAATGCAGCCGTTGTGGGACAATTATTAAAAGATTAAAAATTAGTGGCAGGTCGGCTCATTTTTGCCCACAATGTCAAAAATAGCTTTATTTTTTTAAAATTTTTATGTCAATAAGTGTTATTTCACTTAATTTAACAGCTATTTTACTGTTGGGTTCATCGTTTTTAGTGTTTTTTTCTTGGAGAGAGAAAAAAACAATATTTTTAAGAGATTTTACAGTATTTTTATTTAGTATCTGCTTGTTCTTCTCTTTGTTGGGCGATTGCTATTTGGTCGATTCCAATTAGTTCCAAAATAGCTGGTTATTTACATCCCTTAGCGGGTACATTTGGAGCTATTGGTTTTCTATATTTCAGTCACCTTGTTTTGACCTTAACTTTTCCTACCAAGACTCGGAGAATTTTAACCCTGCTAATATTCTTAGCTTTATTAACTATACCTGTTCTATGGATTTATCCGCCTCGGCCTTATTTTAGTCCCGAGGGAATCGTCGTTTGGAATATTGGTTTTCTTCCAGGCTTCACCCTAATAATTAATGGAATATTTATTGGCGGTTTAGTTTTAGGTTTGTTTGGCTGGTTGGGCATAAAAAGCACGGATAAATTCACAAAAATAAGAAGTTTTTTAATCGCTTCAGGAATCACTATTTATTTAATTGGAGGGCTGGCTCATAATTTGATAACCAAACCGAAACAATATATTTCTGCCGACTTATTAACGCTTTTTGGAGTAATAATTTTGTTATTCGCTATTTATTTAAAAAAGTTTATAAAAAAATAATTATGATTATTTTTCTTTTTGGCGAAGATTCATATAGAAGCCAACAAAAATTAAAAGAGATAGTTGACCATTACAGAAAAATTCATAAAAGCGGCTTGAATTTAAAAGTATTTGATTTAGTAGAAAAAGATTTTCAAGACTTCAGAAACGAAAATTCCTCTCTTTCAATATTTAAAGAAAAGAAGTTTATGGTTTTTAAAAATGCCGCTTTGAATAAAAATTTTAAAGAAAAATTTATAAAGAATATCAGAGAATTCTCAAATTCAGAAGACATTATATTATTTTATGAAGCGGGGGCGGTTTCTAAGGATAAGTTTTTTGAATTATTAGAAAAATACGGAAAGAATCAGGAATTCAATCTTTTGAAAGGAGATAAATTAAAGCAATGGGTTGAAAAGGAGTTTGAAATTTTTGGAACTAAAATCAAAGAAACCGCATTAGATAAGTTAATTGAATTTGTTGGTAATAATCTCTGGCAGATGGAAAACGAAATCAGAAAGTTGGTCAGCTATAGCGGCGGAGCCGGTATATCGGGCAAGGCCCGTTATAATAAGGGAAAAGACATAGAAGTAGACGATATTAAGCTTTTAGTGAGGCCGAAGGTTGATACCGATATTTTTAAAACCATTGATTCTTTGGCCGTAAAAAATAAAAAACAGGCCTTAAAACTGATTCATCAACACTTGGAAAAAGGCGACTCCCCTTTGTATTTACTTTCAATGATTAATTTCCAATTTCGAAACTTATTAATGGTGAAATCAGACGAATTTAAGGCTGGAAAATTAAAGTTGCATCCCTATGTTATCAGAAAAACAAGAGAGCAGGCCAGAAGTTTTTCTTTAGTAGAATTAAAAAAAATCTACCAAAAAATATTTGAGGTAGACTTAGCTATTAAAACGGGAAAAATAAAGCCAGAAACCGCTTTAGATTTATTAGTTAGTGGGATTTAACAACCAATTTAGCTATCCTTGATTTTTTTCTGTCAGCCGTGTTTTTTTTAATTACACCCCCTTTAGCTGCTTTATCTAGGGCTTTGTAAACTTTAGATAATAATTTTTTTGCTTCCTCTGTCTTTTTTTGAGAAACCAATTTTTTCACCTCTTTTAAGAGGTTTTTTACTTTATTCTTAATGATTAAGTTTTTGGTTTTTCTTCTAAGGCTTTGGCGCAAAGCCTTTTTAGCCGATTTGGTTATCGCCATAATGTTTTTATATTAAACTATTTTATTTTTTTAATCAAGTCTCTAATTTCGGCCGCTCTCTCAAAGTCTAGATTTTTGGCAGCTATTTTCATTTCTCTTTCTAATATTTTTTTATCTCTGATTACCCAGAATTCCGAAGTAACCTCTTTTTCTTTATTGGCAAACGGCCAATCTCTTATTTCTTTGACAATTGGCCTTGGAACAATTTTATATTTTTTATTGTAAATAATTTGGATTTTTCTTCGTCTTTCAATTTCATTTATAGCTTTTTTCATTGAGGTTGTGATTGTGTCGGCGTATAAAATAACACGGCCGGCTTCATGTCTGGTTGCCCGACCCATTGTTTGAATTAGGGTTGTTTCTGACCTTAAAAAACCTTCCTTATCAGCGTCTAAAATAGCCACCAAAGATACCTCTGGTAAATCCAGACCTTCCCTTAGTAAATTTATTCCGACCAAAACGTCGTATTTTCCTTCTCTTAAATCTTTCAAAATCTGAGGTCTCTCCAAAGTTTTAATTTCCGAATGGAGCCATTGGCAGGAGATTCCTGCCTCAGAAAGATAATCAGATAGAGCTTCAGATAATCTTTTAGTCAAGGTTAAAACGAAAGTTCGTTGTTTTTTTAAGACTTGTTTCTTAATTTCTTCTATTAAATCTTTAACCTGATTCCTAATAGGCTTGATTTCAATTGACGGTTCTAATAGACCAGTGGGCCTGATTAACTGTTCAATAATATATTTCCCCGCTTTATTTTTTTCTTCTTCGGTTGGCGTGGCTGAGGCATAAATTACCTGATTAATCTTTTTTTCAACCTCTTCAAATTTTAAAGGTCGGTTGTCAACAGCTGACGGAAGACGAAATCCGTATTCAATTAAAGTTTTTTTTCTGGCTCGGTCTTGGTTTGCCATGGCGTGAAGCTGGGGTAGGGTCATATGGGACTCGTCAATAAAAACCAAAAAATCCCCCGTACCAGAAATTCTGTTTCGGTGCGGGACCGGTTCAGCACCGAGCTTCGCTTTGGTGCTGGGTTTTGGGTAGTAATCTAACAACGTATAGGGCGCTTGACCTGGTTTCCTAAATTCCAAATGTCGTGAATAATTTTCAATACCGTGGCAATAACCCGTTTCTTTTAACATTTCTAAATCATAATTTGTTTTTTGCTTTAATCTTTGAACTTCTAATAATTTTTTTTGCCTTTGAAACTTTTTCAATCTCTCTTCTAATTCTAATTTTATATTTTCAATAGCAATATTTAATTTTTCTTGAGGAGTAACCCAAAAGTGAGCAGGGAATAACTTATATTTAGTATTAAGTATTTTATATTTAGGAACGGGAGAAACAATAGAAGTAAAAAGTGCTTTAATTTTATTTCCCGAAAATTCAACTCGAAGAAATTCTTTGCCAGTTACTAAATAAATATCAACATTATCACCTCTTGCTCGAAAAGTACTTGGTTTAAAATCAATATCGTTTCTTTGATAACCGAGCGAAGTTAAATGAAAAATAAAATTCCTTCTTTTTAATTTTTGGCCAGCTTGAATCTTTAAAGAAACCTGCTGATAGGTCTCTGGCGAACCAATATTATAAATACAGGAAACCGAAGCAACAATAATAATGTCATTTCTGTTTAATAAATCTTGAGTGGCGGCGTGGCGCATTCTGTCAATTTCTTCATTAATTTTGGCATCTTTTTCAATATAAGTATCGGTCTGGGGGATATAAGCTTCGGGTTGATAATAATCATAATAAGAGACAAAATAATGGACGGCATTTTCAGGAAAAAATTCTTTAAACTCCTGGTATAGCTGGGCGGCCAGGGTTTTATTATGAGAAATTATTAAAACCGGCTTTTGAATTTTTTCAATAACTTTAGCCATAGTAAAAGTTTTTCCAGAGCCAGTCACCCCTAAAAGCACCTGGTGTTTCACGCCAGCTTTTAAATTTTTAACTAATTTTTTAATTGCGCTTGGTTGGTCACCAGTTGGTTTAAATGAAGATTTTAATTGAAACATACGGCTAATTTTATATTAAATTTCCTTTTTTTTCAAGATTTAGTTAAAATAAATAATAATGGAAAAAATAATCAAAAAATTTATTCCCTCCTTTTTGATAAGTTGGTATCATTTCTTGTTGGCTTTTTTGGGAATAATTATTTACCGATTTCCTTCCCAAAAAATATTTGTCATTGGCGTGACGGGAACCAAGGGAAAATCAACAATTGTAAATTTAGCTGGCAAAATTTTGGAAGAGGCCGGTTTCAAAGTTGGCTGGATTACCTCTTTAACTTTAAAAATCGGCAAAAAAGAATGGCTGAATCCTTATCATATGACTATGCCTGGTCGGTTTTTGATTCAAAAATTCCTCAGACAAATGATTGATAACAAATGTCATTATGCCTTAATTGAAGTGACTTCAGAGGGAATTTTACAGTATCGCCACAAGTTTATTGATTTTAAGGCAGCAGTTTTTACTAATTTAGCCCCAGAACATATTGAAGCTCACGGCTCTTTTGGAAAATATAGAGAAGCTAAAGGAAAACTTTTTGCTCTGGCAAAAGATATCCATATTATAAATTTAGACGATGAAAATTCGGACTATTTTTTACAATTCCCAGCTAAGAAAAAATATACATATGGATTAAACAGAGGAGATGTTAATAGCCAAAATACTAAATTCAAAATTAATCTGCTTGGCGAATTTAATATTTACAACGCTTTAGCGGCAATTTGTGTTGGATTTTCTCAAGGAGTTGATTTAGAAACTTGTAAAAAAGCCTTGGAAAAAGTAAAAGGGATCCCGGGTAGAATGGAATTAATTGAAGAAGGACAGCCATTTACAGCAATCGTTGATTTGGCCCATACCCCCGACTCTTTTGAAAAAGTTTTTAAATTAGTAAATGATTTGCCGCATAATAAAATTATTTCAGTTTTCGGTTCGGCCGGCGGTGGCCGCGATAGATGGAAAAGGCCGGAACTGGGTAAAATTGCGGCAAAATATTCCGACCAAATTATTCTGACCAATGAGGACCCCTATGAAGAAGACTCTTTGGTGATTCTTAATCAAATAGAATCAGGAATTAAAAGTTCGCGAACTCCAGTTATTAAACTTTTGGACCGCAGAGAAGCCATCAGAAAAGCGTTTCAATTAGCTCAACCAAATGACATTGTTTTGGTTTTGGGCAAGGGAACGGAACAAACAATGGTTATTGGTTCAAAAAAAATTCCCTGGGACGACAGAAAAGTAGTTAGAGAAGAATTAAAAAACTTTAAAATAATTTAAAATAAAAATATATGAAACTTTGGGAAAAGGGATACAAATTAAACAAACAGATTGAAGAATTCACGATAGGGGAAGATTATTTGTTAGATCAAAAATTAGTTAAATTTGACTGCTTAGCTTCAATGGCCCATGCAAAAATGCTTGGGAGAATCGGGATTTTAAGTAAAAAAGAAGTAAAAAAGATTATAAAAATACTGCAAGAAATAATTAAATTAGATAAAAAAGGAAAGTTTAAAATTAAAAAGACAGAAGAAGATTGCCATACAGCTATTGAAAATTATCTAACAAGAAAATTAGGGAAATTAGGCATGAAAATTCATACTGGCAGGTCAAGAAACGACCAGGTTTTAGGAGATTTGAGGTTATATTACAAAGAAGAATTAATTGAGTGCGAGAAATTAATAAAAGGATTTATTAATGCTATTAAAAAATTTCTTAAAAAATATAGAAATATAAAATTTCCAGGATACACTCACTCAAGAAAGGCAATGCCTTCGTCAATTGGATTATGGGCTGGTTCTTTTGTTGATTCTATGGAAGATAATCTGAAATTAATTAATATAGTATTTGATATTATAAATCAATCACCTTTGGGGGGTGGGGCAGGTTATGGATTACCATTAAAAATTGATAAAAAATATATTGCTCAATTTCTTCAATTCAAGAAAATTCAAGAAAACCCGATTTATTGTCAGAATAGTCGGGGTAAGTTTGAATCAACAATATTACACGTTTTAACTCAAATAATGTTTGATTTAAATAAAATAGCTTCTGATTTGATTATTTTTAGTATGCCTGAATTGGGGTATTTTGAACTACCAAAAGAATTTTGTACCGGTAGTTCTATTATGCCTCAAAAGAAAAATCCCGATGTCTTAGAAATAATAAGGGCTAAATATCATATTGTAGTTTCTTATGAATTTCAAATAAAAAATATAATTGGTAATCTTTTATCGGGATATAATCGAGATTTACAACTTACTAAAAAACCAACGATGGAAGGATTTGATATAACAAAAGAAAGTCTGTCCATAATGTCTTTGGTTATTAAAAATCTTAAAGTCAATAAAAAAAACTGTCAGAATAATTTGACTAAAGAAGTTTACGCGACTGAAAGGGCTTATAAATTAGTAAAAAAAGGAATTCCCTTTAGAGAAGCCTATAGAAAAATTTCAAAATATGAAAAAATACGAAATTTTAGAGCATAAAGCGGATTTAAAAATCAAGGTTTTCGGCAAAACGAAAGAAGAAGTGTTTTTAAATATGCTTTTAGGCATGTCAGAAAGTATGAAGCCTGAAATTGAAGCCGGAACAAGAGTAAAAAGAGAAATTAAAATTGAATCTTTAGATTTACCGGCCTTATTGGTGGATTTTTTGAGCGAAGCTCTTTATCAAAGCCAAGTTAACAAAGAAGCTTATAATGGTGTGAAATTTTTAAAATTATCAGATAATTATTTAGAAGGAGAACTGATTGGCCAAAAAGCGGAAAGATTCGGCGAAGACATTAAAGCGGTAACTTATCATAATCTGGAAATTAATCAAAACAAAACCGGAGATTGGGAAGCCATAGTTTTATTTGATATTTAATTTCAAAATAATCTTTATGGTTTCTAAACAAGATTTTAAAAAACTCTCAGATTATCTATGGGAAATTCCGAAAAATTTTAGGAGCGATATGAAAGTATCTGCCCGAGCTTATATTTCGGAAAAAATGTTGGAAGAAAGCCTTAAAGATAGGTCTTTAGAGCAATTAGTTAATGTCGCTACTCTTACCAGGAATTGTAAAATATAGTTTAGCAATGCCTGACATGCACGAAGGTTATGGTTTTCCCATAGGCGGAGTAGCAGCAATGGATATGAAAAGCGGAGTAATTTCTCCCGGCGGCGTGGGCTACGACATAAACTGCGGAATGAAGCTTTTGAAGTCGGATTATAAAATAAAAGACATCAATTTCTATTTAGATAATTTATCCTCTGAAATTCAAAAAGAAGTTCCATCAGGGATCGGGCAAAGGAAGACAAATTAAATTAACAATTGAACAAATTGAAAAGATTTTAGAAGGCGGAGCCAAAAGATTGGTTGAACAGGGTTATGGCGAAAAGGAGGATTTGGAAAATTGTGAATCAGGCGGAAATCTTCCTCAAGCTGACGTTTCAGCCGTTTCCGAACACGCTAAAAACAGAGGTCGAGACCAGGTCGGCACTTTAGGGTCAGGCAATCATTTTTTGGAAATTCAAAAAGTTGATGAAATTTTCGATGAAAAAACTGCTGAAGTTTTTGGATTATTTAAGGATCAAATAGTTATTATGATTCATACGGGCTCCAGGGGTTTAGGCCATCAAATTGCCACAGATTATATTAAAATTATGATGCGGGCGATGGAAAAATATGGGATAAGATTGCCAGATAGAGAATTGGCTGCCTGCCCTATTAATTCTTCGGAAGGGAAAAAGTATTTTTCAGCAATGTCCTGCGGAGCAAATTATGCCTGGGCCAATCGTCAAATGATTACTCATTTTATCAGAAAGGCCTGGAGGTCAGTTTTAGGAGAAAAAGCTTCGCCATTAATTCCTCTTTATGATGTCGCTCATAATATTGCTAAAATTGAAAAACATATTATTGATTCTAAAGAAGTTGAACTTTGCGTTCATCGAAAGGGAGCAACCAGAGCTTTCCCGCCAGAAAATTCGGAAATTCCCCAAAAATATCAAGAAGTTGGTCAGCCGGTTTTGATTCCAGGCTCAATGGGAACCGCCTCTTATGTTTTAGTTGGTCAAAAAGAGGGGAAGGAAACTTGGTATTCCACCTGTCATGGGGCCGGTCGAACAATGTCTCGTCATGAAGCAATGAGAAGAGTTTCTGGACAAGAAGTTGTAAATAGTTTAAAATCAAAGGGAGTTATTGTGAAAAGCTGGTCATTAAGAGGAATTGCCGAAGAAGCGCCAATGGCTTACAAAAATATTGATGAGGTTGTAGAAGTGGTTCATAATGCAGGTTTGTCAAAAAAAGTGGCAAGATTAATTCCTTTAGCCGTAATCAAAGGCGAATAATATGAGAATATCGTCAAATAATTTTCTTTTTTATGAAAAAGAAGTTGCCGAAAAGCATCAGAAAATTTATTCGTTTGGAAAAAGCCCGGATTCGCCGGGAAATTTTAGATTTTAAAGAACAAGAAAAATTAATCAATGATTTATATCAAAAATTTTTTAAAAAATCAGAAATAAACAAGTTTGATTCGGCGAATTCGCCGCCAAAATAAACAAGTTTGATTGGCGGATCGCCGCCAAAAAACAATATGAAAATTCAAGAAATATACAAGTTAGCAATAAATAAGGGGATTGAAGCTGATTTTAGAGGAAGAGAAGAAATTAAGAAGCTTTTAAAAAGAAGAAAAGAAAAATATGAAAAACTTTCAGAAAAAAAGAAAGAAGATTTTGATTTAGAATCTTTTAACAATCCTTATTCTGACACAAGAATTTTAAATTCAGTGAAGATAAAGAAATAAAAAAAGTTTTGGTTGGGATTGATATTGAAGCCAGCTGAAATTTTATTGGCAAAAGAAATTGGCGATATTGATTTAGTAATTTCTCATCATCCTTTAGGTAATGCCTTGGCGGGACTTTCTGAAGCAATGGAAATCCAAGCAGATGTTTTATCTTCCTACGGAGTTCCGATAAATATTGCCGAAGGGCTTTTGAAAGAAAGAATGTCAGAAGTTTTCAGAAATTTCTCTACCAGAAACCTTCAAAGAACTGTGGATACAGCAAAACTTCTTGGTGTAAATTTAATATGTCTCCACACGCCAATGGATAATTTAGCTGCGAAATTTCTTGAAGAAGAAATTGAAAAAGAAAAACCAGATTATATTGAAGACCTTTTAAATTTACTAAAAGAAATTCCAGAATATAAAAAAGCTTCAGAGTTTAAATTTGGACCTCAGATTTTTGTTGGCGATAAAGAAAATCGTTGCGGTAAAATTGCCCTTACTGAAATTACTGGTGGTTCTGAAGCTTCACCGAAAATCTATGAAAAAATGGCCAATGCTGGCGTTGGCACCATAGTTTCAATGCACCAAAGCGAGGAAAACCGAAAAGAAGCCGAAGCAGCAAATATTAATGTAGTTATCGCAGGGCATATGAGTTCTGATAGTTTGGGAATGAATTTACTTTTGGATGACTTAGAAAAACAAGGAATTGAAATAATTCCTTGTTCGGGTTTGATTAGAATTTCTCGAAATAAATAAAAGTGAAAAATTAAAACATTTACAGTCGCTCGAGAGGATATCTTAGAGCTGTTTTTGTTAAAATAAAATCATGAGAACGGGAATTGCTACAATTCCATTGGATTATGGGAAATGTCCGAGGTGGCTTTTTGAAAGAATGAGAAAATTAGCAAGAAGTATTATTTTAACCATCAGAGAGGAATTTTCACCGGAAGAAGTTTTACAGAGATTTTCCGACCCCATTTGGTTCCAAAGCTTTGGATGCGTTCTTGGTTTTGATTATAATTCTTCAGGCCTTACCACCACTACTTTAGGCGCCGTAAAATCTGCCCTCTTTGAGGTTCAAGACAGGCTGGGTATTTATGTTTGTGGCGGTAAGGGGAAGACTTCAAGAAAAACGCCGGAAGAAATAACAGCTTACGGAATATCCAGAGGCTTTTCATTTGCTCCTGATTTGATTTACGCCTCAAAAATGGCGGCAAAAGTTGACTCTTCTTTAATTCAGGACGGCTACCAGATTTACCAGCATAATTTTTTATTTACGAAATCTGGCAAATGGACAGTTATTCAACAAGGAATGAACACTGAAAATCAAACTGCCCGCCGCTACCATTGGCTATCTTCAAATGTTGATGATTTTGTGGAAGAACCCCATTCCGGGATTATTTCTGATATCAAAGTTAATCCTTTGAATTTAACCTCAAAGGAAAGCAGAAAAAATAAAGAAATTTCAACCGAATTAATAAAAGAAGAACCAAAAAAAATTCTTAAAGACCTAACTTTAATTCAAACTAAAAAAATAAAAAATCTGACTTTAATGGAATTATATAATAAAGAATTTTATTGGCACCCGGTGGTTGAAGAAAAATTCGATTCAAAACGATTGGAAAAAACTATATCTTTTGCCAAAGAGCAAAATCCGCATAATTTCGAAAAGCTCTTGTCATTAAAAGGAATCGGGCCAAAAACAATTCGGGCTTTGTCTTTGGTTTCTGAAATAATTTACGGAGCCAAACCCTCTTATGAAGACCCGGCGAGATATACCTTTGCTCACGGCGGAAAAGACGGCACTCCTTATTTTGTGGAAAGAGAAATATATGATAAAACTATAGAAGTGATAGAAAAAGGAATTAAAAGAGCTCAAATCACAAATAGAGAAAAAGTCGAAGCTCAAAAAAGATTGGTAAAAAACATTTCAAAATAAATTTCTTTTAATCAAAACTGTGAAAAAACTTTTAATTACTGCAGAATCAGTTGCTCCCGGCCATCCCGACAAAGTGGCGGATCAAATTGCCGACGCGGTTTTAGACGCCATTTTAAAAGATGATAAATATGCCAGGTCGGCCTGTGAAGTTTTTGTGAGCAGGGGTTATGTTATTGTTGCCGGAGAAATAACGACCAAAACCTGGGTTGATACAAATAATTTGGTCAGAGAAGTGATTAAAGATATCGGCTATACAAAACCCGAATATGGTTTTAACGATCAAACGGTCGCTGTTTTAAACACAATTTCGGGACAATCTCCGGACATTGCCTTTTTAGTGAAAAAAACAGCAACGCAAAAACAGGGAGCGGGAGACCAGGGAGGCATGACGGGTTATGCCTGTAAAGAAACTCCGGAATTAATGCCTCTGCCAATAATGTTGGCCCATAAATTGGTTAGGAGATTAGCGGAAGTGCGAAAAAAAGGAATTTTACCTTACTTAAGGCCGGACGGAAAATCCCAAGTAACTTTGGAATATGAAAACGGAGTGGCAAAAAGATTAAATAATGTTGTTATTGCTGCCAGCCACGACCCCGACGTTCCTTGGAATAAACTTAGAGAAGACATTATTAAAAAAGTTATTAAGCCGGTTTGCGGAAAATTTTTGGATAAAAAAACAAAATATCATATTGCCAAACGTTTTATAATTTGCGGACCGGTTTCTGACACCGGAATGAGCGGCAGAAAAATTGTTATGGATAGTTATGGCGGGGAAGTGCCGGTCGGAGGAGGTTCTTTCTCGGGCAAGGATCCAACTAAAGTTGATAGATCCGGAGCTTATATGGCTCGCTATATTGCCAAAAATATTGTAGCTGCCGATTTAGCTGAAAAATGCCAAGTGGGATTGGCTTATGTAATTGGTGAAGCAAAACCGGTTTCTTTCTATATTGATACTTTCGGAACCGGAAAGGTTTCTGAAGAAAAATTACTTAAAATTATTCCCAAAATTTTTGATTTATCACCAGGCGGAATTATCAAACAATTAAAATTACTCCGGCCGATTTACAGAAAAACCGCCTGCTACGGGCATTTTGGCAGAGAAGAGCCGGAATTCACCTGGGAAAAAACGGACAAAGTCAAAGAGATTTTAAAATTAATATAAAATGAGAAACTATTCCTCAAAGAGAGCTAAAAAGAGGAAGGCTGGCTTATCGTACGCCAGACCGTTTTATTTACAGAGCGGTAATAAAAGTCAAAAAAGAAAAATGCCGGACAAAGAAAAAACCTTAAAACAATTAGCAAATCAGATTAGAAAATGCCGTAAGTGTCCTTTATATAGAACTAGAATTAGGGCAGTCCCCGGAGAAGGACCGGTTAATGCGAAAATTATGATAGTCGGCCAGGCGCCAGGAGCTGAAGAAAACAAAACCGGTCGGCCGTTTGTAGGCAGGGCCGGTCGGTTTTTAAATAAACTTTTAGAAATTGCTAAAATTGAAAGGGAAAAAGTTTTTATTACCTCGCCCATCAAATGCTTTCCGCCAAAAAACCGCAAACCAACCAAAAAAGAAATTAAGACTTGCCTGCCTTATTTAAAAAGACAAATTGGATTTATTAATCCTCAAAAATTTATTCTACTTGGGGAAATAGCATTCAAAGTGTTTTTTCCTAACGAAAATTTAAAAAATTTTCGAGGGAAATTAATAAAAAAAGACGATAAAAAGTATTTTATTACCTATCATCCGGCAGCCGGCATTAGGTTTCAGAAATTCAGAAAAATATTGGAAAAAGATTTTAAAAAATTTTCTAAAACTCTTTAACCATGTATGTATCTTTCAGTTTATATCCTAACTTATGAAAATAATCCCTAACGCCGATAGCCGAAATAACGGCTATCCGCCAACTTGCGAATTCATCTTTTGCAATTTTTTCCGCTTCTTTAATTAATTTTTTACCAAGGCCCCGATGTTGTGGGGCTATTTTTTTCTCGGCGATTGGAACGAGCTGACCGTAAGTATGAATTTCTCTAATTATAGCTGAATTATTTGAAGTGATTCGAAGACGGAGCAGACTATAAAGCTTTGTTCTATTTTTACTTTCGTAACTTAAAAATATTTCTTTGCCGTCGGAGGCTTTATAATCTTGTCTAAAAAGATAGATTTTTTCTTTTGGGTTATATTTTTCACGAATTTCTCTACACCTGATACACTTACATCGCCAACCCTTCCTTTTCATATCTTGGGTAAGAATCTGGCGTAAATTGGAAATTTTTGCCGGACCCGCAACAATGACTTTTTGAAGGGATATCCCGGCTGATTCTTTGGATTCTGACGTAATAAGGAATTATTTTTTTGATTTTTTTGATAAGATTTATTAATTGTTTTTCCCCGTAGGGGCGGTATTTTCTTTTTTTCCATAATTTATATAAAGGAGCTTCTTTCAAAAGGGCGCAAGGATAAATTTTTAATAAATCCGGCTGAAAATCAGGATTTTTAAATAATTCTTCAAATATTTTTTCATCTCTTTTTAAATTAGAGCCGGGAAGATTCGGCATCATTTGATACAAAACCTTAAATCCGGCATCTTTCAGAAGTTTCGTTGCTAAAATCGTTTCTTTAACCTTGTGTCCTCTTAAATTAAGCTTTAAAACATCGTCATAAATCGATTGGACTCCCAATTCAACCATTGTTACTCCCAATTTTCTTAAAAATTTTATTTCTTTTTCATTAATGAAATCAGGCCTCGTTTCAATGGAAAGACCGACAATTCTGTGTCTCAGCTTTTTCATTTAATTTCTGGGCCTTCTTCTAAATTTTTGCTGTTTTTCTCGTTACAGGCATCAAAACACCTTTTTACAAACCAAGTTTGATATTTTTTTGGATAAAAAGACCAGGTTCCCCCAACTATTCTTAATTCAATTTTATCAGTCGGATGGCCTTCAGCTTTTAACATTTCAATTCTTCTTTTGACTTGTAAATAAGGATTATATTTTAATCTTTTCGCTCTTTCCACCGCGGGTTCCCCGGAAACATAGCTTTTTGGAATTCCCTTTTCAATTGGGCAGTAAAGGCATTTGCCGGGACAGGGATAGGGTTTTGTTAAAACCGAAATATTAACAATTCCGGAAAGAGAACGGATTGGTCGGGTTTTGAGAATATTTTCAATTTTTTCCGATTCGAGCAATATTTCTGTTTTTTACCAATTTATGATAAGCTTTTAATAGTTCAATATTGCTCGGACAGGGAATTTCGTATTTTTTAGCCACTTTTCTCTTAAATAAAGCCAAATCTTCCGAAGTTTTTACTTGGCTTTTAATTAATTCTTTAATTACTTTTTCTTTATTCATGGATAGAAAATACGCTGAATATTTATTAAAGAAGACTAAAGAAGATTATAACCTGATTGCCGAAGATTTTTCAAGAACTAGAGGAAAGCCTTGGGAGGAAATAGAGTTTTTATTTAATGATTATTTAATTAGGGAGAAAAAGTTTAGATTTGGGTTGTGGTAATGGCAGATATTTTGCATTTTTGTAAAGAAAAAAGAGATAGATTATTTTGGGATAGATTTTTCTGAAAAACTTATTGAAATTGCTAAAAACAAATATCCTGAAGGAAATTTTCAAAGTAGGAGATGCCTTAAACATCTTCCTTTTCCAGATAATTTTTTGATAAATTTATAGTATTGCTACTTTACATCATATACCTTCTAAAGAATTTAGATTGCAATTTTTAAAAGAAATAAAAAGAGTTTTAAGGCCGGGAGGAATATTAATTCTAACAGTTTGGAAATTCCACCAATTAAAAGAGATTAGTTTACTATTTAAGTATACAATTTTAAAATTATTCGGAAAATCAAAATTAGATTGGAAAGATATTTTTGAACCTTGGGGTAAAAAGATTGAAAGATACTATCATTGGTTTTCAAAAAAGAATTAGAAAATTTATTAAAAAAGCAGATTTTAAAATTAAAGAAATTGGAATAGTTAAAAATAAAAGAGGAATCGCCAAAATATTTATTTAATAGCTCAAAAGCCTTATACCTCTACGGTTCAGGCTCGATAAAATTTCTGTTAGAAACTTTATATAGAGCCCTTGTAGTTCAACGGATAGAATGCGAGCCTCCGGAGCTTGAGATGGCCGTTCGATTCGGCCCGAGGGCACAAATAGTGGGATCTTGACAGATTTTTTGTTTTGAATAATATTATAATTGAGGGGGTGCGAGATGAAATTCTCTAAGGACAAATAGTGTTAACGCTGGAGACTGGGGATCCTCTCCGAATATTGTCCAAACGGAGTAAAAAATTTTGCAGCCAAGAGCGTTAGGACTATCTCCCTCACAAAAGACGAGAAAATTTTACTTCTCGTTTTTTGTTTGCTAAACCCTGCACCATTTTACTAAACATTAACTGAGTTTTATTATAAAATTGTGCAAGTTTGATTTTTGGAATGGTGCAGGGTAAAATATATAATATGATATGAAATACAATATTGCTGTTTCTGGCGCAGCTGTGATTTCGCACTGCTGTCGGGGAATTGTAGAAATTTCAAAAAAAGTTGGGACAGAAGTTGCCCGTCAAAAATGCGTTTTAGTGACGGGTGCCACAACCGGAGTTCCCTATTTTGCTGCTTTGGGTTGTAAAAAGGCGGGCGGTTTTAATGTTGGTTTTTCACCAGCCACTTCCGAAGCCGCACATTTGAAAAGTTATAAACTGCCGATAGAACCTTTTGATGTGATGATTTACACCGGCGCAGATTACGTGGGAAGAAATGTGATTATGACAAAATCTGCAGATGGAGTAATAATAATTTGCGGCAGAATGGGCACTTTGCACGAATTTGTCACTGCCTTTGAAATCCAAAAACCAATCGGGGTTTTGGAAGGTACCGGCGGAACGGCTGATAAAATAAAAAAGATTGCTACTGGTCCCTATCGAGGAGTGAAGAAAATTGTTTATGATAAAGACCCAAAAATTTTAGTTAAAAAACTAATTGATTTAATAAAAAAAGAGAAAAAATTAAACTCCAGACCAAAAGGTCGAAAATTCAAAAAATAATTAATAAAATCAATTTTTATGCCTGAAGAAATTGAGGGAAAATTAATTGGTAAAATCACTCACTATTTTTCAAAAATTGGGGTGGCAGTGATTGAATTAGAAGATACTTTAAAAGCGGGAGAAACTATTCGCATTGTGGGGGGCGAAACTGATTTTGAGCAAGTTGTTGATTCAATGGAAGTTGAGCATCAAAAGGTTGAAACCGCCAAAGCTGGCGACTCAATTGGCTTGAAAGTCAGCCAAAAAGTCAGAGAGGGATACAAAGTATACAAACTCTAATTTAATTTTTTATGAGTATTGAAACTATCTGCCAGTTGCTTTTGGCTACAATTTTGGGCGCGATAATCGGCGTAGAGAGAGAAATGAAAAGAAGGGAAGCCGGGCTTCAGACTTACAGTTTAGTGGCTTTAGGCTCTTCTCTTATTACTGTGATTGCTTTATTTCTTGACGGAGAGGGCATCATTGCCGACCCTTCGCCCGTGTTTTTAGCAATAGCTCTTGGGATGGGTTTTATTGGAGCTGGCACCATTTTTCGCAGAGAGGGGAAAGTTGAAGGATTAACTACGGCAGCCGGCCTTTGGGTGACAGCCGCTATCGGTTTGGCGGTTGGAGTTAAGTTTTATTTTTTAGCCATTGTCACCACTTTTTTAGCTTTGCTAATTTTTATTGGCTTTGGATTTTTAGAAAATAAACTTTTTAAGAAAAGTTCTCAGGAAATATAATAAAAAGAGGTTATGCATCAGAAAGCAAGGGCCCATGTTTTTATTTAGGGTCGGGTTCAAGGAGTTTTTTTCCGGGAGAAGACTCGGAAGCAAACTCAAGAGCTCGGCGTTTTTGGTTGGGTCAGGAATTTGCCAGATGGCAGAGTAGAGGCTATTTTTGAAGGAGAAAAAGAAAATGTTGAAAAAATAATAAGTTGGTCAAAAAGAGGTCCTTTTTGGGCGAAAGTTAAAAATTTAGAAACTAATTGGGAACAATATAAAGGCGAATTTGAAAATTTTGAAATAAAATACGATTAAAAATATGATAAAGCCAAAAATTTCTCCAAAAAAGAAAGCAATTTTAGCCGTTCCTTCTCAAAAAAGATTTTGGGGAAGAGCAGCTCGTTTTGAATATCAGAAAACAAAAGGAAAAATAGGAAATAAGAAAAGCTAAAACGCTTGACTTTTTCCTGTTTTTTGTTATAATTAAGGTATAGCACAAGGAGGAAAATTGAATAAGGGAAAAAAGAAAAAGCACTTCTATATTAAATTCCAAATACAAGGGATTGGGATATTCAAGAGGTATGCTTGGTATATTTCTCGAGCAAGCTTCGTTAAAGCCTTAGCCGAGGAGTTCAAAAAGAAATATCCCAATATGAACATCTTCATCGATGTTCTAGAATTTAAAGAACTCGCTAAGAAGGAAAGCACGGTAAATTCCTAAATTTGATGCCGTGCTTTTTTCATTTTTGAATGATAAAATTAAAGAGATGCAGGAAGTTAAATTTGAAAAATTAATTCAAGAGGCACTTCAGGATTTGCCGCAAGAGATTCGCGATAAAGTGAAAAATGTGGCTCTTATTGTTGAAAATAGGCCGACCTCAGAGCAGTTAAGAAAAACCGGAGTGAGATATGGAACTTTATTGTTGGGTCTTTATGAGGGAGTTCCCGAAACTAAATGGGGAAAGGGTTTTGGGATGACTTTACCGGATAAAATCACTATTTTTCAGGAATCAATTGAAAATTTTGCTTCCTCTCCGGCCGAAATTCAAGAATTAGTTAGATACGTTGTCTGGCACGAAATCGCCCACCACTTCGGCTTTGACGAAAAAGGAGTCAGGGAATTAGAGGAAAAATGGAGAAAAAAGAAGAATTAAATTTAATTTAAAATAATGATATTATAAAATAAAACATATGAAACAAAAAATTACAAAATTCGTAGTTTCCGTTTTAATCTGCGAGCTGGCTGGAGTTTTAGGCTCTTTTTTCACTACCCCCGCGATACCTAACTGGTATTCCGGCTTGCAAAAATCCTTTTTAAATCCGCCAAACTGGCTTTTCGCGCCTGTCTGGGCGACTCTTTTCTTTTTAATGGGGATTTCGCTTTATCTGATTTGGGAAAAATTCAAAGAAGATAAAAGGGCAAAATCGGCAATATATGTTTTTACCCTCCAGCTTACATTGAATATTCTTTGGTCTGTTGTTTTTTTCGGTTTGCACTCTCTTCTTTATGGATTTATTGTAATAATTCTTCTTTGGTTTGCGATTTTATTTACGATTTTAAAATTCTATCCGATTTCAAAAGAAGCCGCTTATCTTTTACTCCCCTATATTATCTGGGTCAGTTTCGCCTCAATTTTGAATTTCTCAATCATGATTTTAAATTAAAATGAGAATCTTATTTAAGATTTATTCCGGCATTCTATCTTTAATTTCAAGGCTGTTCTGGCTGTTTGAGTTTTTTCTGTTTTTGAGATTATTCTTAAAATTTCTGAACGCAAATCCTCAAACCTTCGTCGTTAATTTGATTTATAAATACAGCGACATTTTAGTCTCGCCGTTTGATTTTATTTTCCGAAATATTTACTGGAATAGCCACTTAATCGAAACGGCCACTGTTTCCGCAATGGCAGGCTACGCCATCGCCGCCTTTGTCTTTTTTAAAATACTGCGTTTATTTTCAAGGAATTGATAAAAAAATGAACAAAAAGTCGAACCCTCCTTCGTTAAAGCTACGGAAGGGCAAGGGAATTAATTGAGAAATAAAAAATATTTTATCTCTCCGCGATTTACTTTTACCAAGACTAATGATGAGGAAGATAAGAGCGTGAGTGAATTTATGCAAGAATTTTATTTAAAATACATTGAATCAAATTTGCACAAATTAATTTCGTTAATCTATGGTTTTCTTTTCGGTATTTTATTTTTTTCAATAATAGATAACTTTGTAGAAAAAATAATTTTAAATGTACAATTCCGTTTTTTAGTTTATGGTCTAACTTTATTATTATGGGCAGCATATTGGGCATATTATCGATATAAATTACCTAGAAACAAGAGGAAAAAAGTCGGTATTGTTATAGCTATACATGCGGAAACAAGTTTTGAAGAAATCAGGCTTAAAGCCGACTTTATCACTAAATTTAAAGAAAATATTAATAAAGAGAAATTTAGTGAAGTCATAAATCTTATCGTCCTTAAAAACCATTTTTCAGAAAACTTGAACGATATAAAGGATGTCTTGAAATTACATAAAAAAATAAGGGGTCATTTTTATGTTTATGGAAGAATAAAAAGAAGGATTGATGGAGATAGAAAATATTTTTTAAGACTAGAAGGATTAGTAGCGCATCGTCCCATTGATATTAGAACACGTGATTTACTAAGAAGAGAATTTATAAGTATTTTACCCAAACAAATATCATTTTTTGAAACCCTTGAGTTCACGGGTTTTGAATTTACAGCAGATATAATATATCTTGCTACAAGGTATATTACAGGAATAGCTGCTTACATTTCAGGTGATCCAAAATTAGCCCATGAATTTCACTCGAACCTTAAGGAGGAATTCAAGAAGTTTTCTCCTCTTCCTCCTAATCTACAGGTTGTTAAAAATAGGATACCCTTATTATTATCTGACGAAGAATTAATTATTGCTAGGCACTATTACCTGAAAAATATTTATATTGAACTGAAAAAATGGTTAGCGCAATCATTGGCATCAAACCCTACTAATTATGGAGGTTGGTTATTGAAAGCTATAGTAGATTTTCTACCCGAGTTGGATAATAATCCGCAGGAAGCATTAAAAAGTATCGAAAAAGCTAGAAGGTATGCGCATGGAACTCATGAATGGAGATATAGTAGAGCTTTTTTATATTTTTGGTTAGGTAAATATCCGGAGGCCCTTAGAGACTGTAAAAATCTTTCACAAAAATCTTATATTGGCGAGCTTATTACTATTAGCGAAGTTGAAAATTTCAATCTTCAGTTATTTAAAAGAAATAAAGGAAGAGTCCAATTATATTTCTGGTTAGGTTATATTAATTATATTAAAAAAAGAAACCCGCCGATGGCGTACGAATATTTTAGTAAATTTGAAGAACAAGCAAATGGCACAATGGACTTGTTGAAACAAAGATCAAGTATTTACTTAACGCAGATAAAGAGCGAGATGAAATTAAGATAAATTAGTCACAATATCAATTATGTTAAACAAGTTAACCGAAACAACTTTAACCGAACAGCCGGCTATAAATTAGCTTTTAAAAGAAAAACAAAAAGTCGAACCCTAAGCCAGAGCAAAACACGGCTCAGAACAAGGGAATTAATCCCGTAAAATTTCATCACGGGACAGGTCAAGAAATAAGAACAAGTAATTTTTAGACATAGCATTTTTATGAATTATGAACAAAAGTTAAAATTGGTTTATGAAGAAGCATATAAGTTTCTTGAGTCAAAAGTAAGTAAAAATGTTTTAAATAAACAGCTTAATTATTATTACACCTGTAGACCAAAAACAGTTAATGATGTCTTTTATCGATTAATGGAATCCCTGAAAAATAAACAAAGTATGCCAAATTCTATTGGAGATGTTAATGAATTAAAAAACTATGTTTTCAATTTTAATCCAAAGAAAGTTAATAAAATTTATTGGAATGATTGGAGAACTCTATTTAAAAAAATCAAAGATAACCATACCCCACCGGGACCAATGAATATTAAAAATGAAAGAAGTTATTGGGTTATTTATACTAAAGGAATCTTATCTTCTGCTAAATTTTTATCTAACTTTAATTCTGTCAAAGAATTTGATAATTTTGTGAAACCATTCTTCCGCAACGAATTCACAATAGCTGCTTTACCGATGTTGTTAGAAAAAGAGATTTTCGGTTTTGGTTTTCCTCTTGCTTGCGATTTTCTGAAAGAATTGGGATATGTTCAGTATGGAAAACCAGATGTTCACATAAAAGATATTTTTCATGAGCTCGGTTTAGTAAGCTCAAGAGATGATTACGAAGTTTTTAAAACAATTGTGAAAATTGGGTTTCTCGTAAATAAGGATCCCGTGATAGTGGATAAAGTTTTTTGGCTTATTGGTTCAGGTAATTTTTATGAAAGTAATATTGAAATTGGGGGACAGAAAAAGGGATTTATTAAAATGATGAAAGTTAAATTAAAAAGGTTAAAACAATAAAAACTATCAAAATTTAGGCCCGAGTTGATATGAATAAAATAAAAGTTTTAATTCAAGGATATGCTAAAGAAATAAAAAACGGTTGGTTGGCCAGCTCTACAGTTACGCTCGTTCAAAGCGACAACAAAAATATAATAGTTGACCCGGGGTGTAACAGGAAGAAATTACTTGAGGGATTGGCCAAAAATGACTTAAAACCGGCTGATATTGATTTTGTTCTTCTGACGCACAGTCATAGAGATCATAGTTTATTGGCCGGTATTTTTGAGAATGCCAAAGTCATAACTCCTACCGAAATTTATGATGATGATAACCAGATTGAGCAGCAAAACAAAATTCCAGGAACTGACTTAGAAATAATCCAAACCCCTGGCCATTCACCGGAGCACTGTTCATTAGTTGTTTCTACAAAAGAGGGAACCTATGTTGTCGCTGGTGACTTGTTTTGGTGGGCGGACGATGAGGAACAGAAAATAGACGTAGAAAAGAAAGACGACGCTCATCCAGCCGAAACAGATATGCTGAAACTTATTGAAAGTCGTAAAAAGATTTTAGAAATTGCAGATTACATTATTCCTGGCCACGGCAAAATGTTTAAAGTTGAAAAATAATCAACCCCAAAACTAAAGGAATTAAAATGTCTTTTCTTACGAAAAAGATAAAAATTAAGTGGTGGCTGGCGATTTTGATTTACCTTCTTTTTGTTAGTTTAATTATGCTGGCGGAAATTAAATTGATAAAATAACTAAACTTTAACTCAAAATCAGAAATCGCCCTCTAGCTGACGGTGGGGCGATTTTTTGGTAGAATAAAAAAGCTATGAATAAAAAATTAATTATTTTAATCATTGTTTTAGTTATTGCTGGAGTTTTGGCGGGGGGTTGGTTTTGGCTGAAATTTAAAAAAACAGAGGAGTCACCGCCGCAATCTGAAGATAAAATTAAAGTAACCAAACCCCTGCCGAATGAAGTTGTTTCCAACCCCATTGAAATTGAAGGTGAAGCCAGGGGTCCTTGGTTTTTTGAGGCCTCTTTTCCAATTCAGTTATTAGACGAAAATGGAGAAATAGTGGGTCAAGGCATTGCCCAGGCCCAAAGCGACTGGATGACAACGGATTTCGTTCCTTTTAAAGCGGAAATTGGTTTTCCGCCGAATTTATCAGGCAAAGGAATTTTGGTTTTTAAAAAAGATAATCCTTCCGGTTTGCCGGAAAATGATGAAGAAATAAGGGTTCAGGTGATTTTTCAGAGTGTAGAGACAGCGACAATTAAAATATTTTTAAATAATGATAAACTTGACCCGGAATTTTCTTGTAATAAAGTTTTTCCGGTAGAACGGGAAGTTGTTAAAACTCAGGCCGTAGCCAGAGCTTCCTTGGAAGAATTATTAAAAGGGCCGACAGAGAAAGAAAAAGCAGAGGGATTTTTTACTAATATTAATCTTGGTGTAAAAATTCAAAAATTAACCATTGAAAACGGAGTGGCTAAAGTTGATTTTGACGAACAACTGGAGTTTCAAGTCGGTGGTTCCTGCAAAGTAGCAGCCATTCGCAGTCAAATTACCCAAACTCTAAAGCAATTTTCAACCGTTAACGAGGTCATAATTTCAATTAATGGCCGAACCGAAGACATATTACAACCTTAAATAAGGATTATTTGGTTATGAGAAAATTTATAATTTTATTTTTAATTTTACTGATTTTTTCGGGAATTTTTTTCTTTTTTCAGGATGATTTATTAGATTTTTATCAAAAAATATTTTCCCGATTACCAGAAATTGAGAAAGGACTTACCGGCTTAGTCAAAGAAGTTCAGCGGCAAATTTCAACGCCGCCGCCCTTAAGAGCTGAAAAAGAAGCAGCGAAAGCATTTTTAACCAAATCCGGGGTAATTGAATGGACGAATAGTCAGAGAGAAAAATACGGGCTTCCTCCATTAAAAGAAAGCGCAGAATTGGATGCTTCAGCCGCAATAAAAATTGAAGATATGTTCCAAAAGCAATATTTTGCCCACAATTCTCCGACGGGAGAGGGGGTGGGAGATTTAGCAGAACATGCGGGATATGAATTTATCGCTATTGGTGAAAATTTGGCTCTTGGTAATTTTGAGAACGACGAAGTGTTGATTCAGGCCTGGATGGACAGCCCGGGCCACAGGGAAAATATTTTAAGCTCAAAGTATCAGGAAATTGGAGTGGCGGTTTTGAAATGCACCTTTGAAGATAAAATTACTTGGCTGGCGGTTCAGCATTTTGGTTTGTCATTCTCTGCCTGTCCCCAGCCGGAGGAATCCTTAAAGACGACAATTGAATCCAATCAGAGCCAAATTGAAGAGTTTTGGGTTACCCTGAAAGAACTAAAAACGGAAATTGAAACCATAAAACCAAAACGGGGAGAATTTTACATCGAAAAAGTTAAACAATATAATACTCTTGTCGGTCAGTACAATAATCTCATTAATGAAACCGAGCAATTAGTTAATCAATACAACAGCCAAGTTAAATTATTTAATGACTGCGTCACCAAGGCGGAATAATATTATGGAATGCAAAAAGGAAAATAATTTAAAAGATTGCCCTTGTACTTGGCCAAATTGTCCAAGGAAAGGAATTTGTTGCGAATGTATAAAACATCACCGAGAAAAAGACGAGCTGCCGGCCTGCTATTTTTCCAAAGAAATTGAAAAAACATTTGATCGCTCAGTTGATAATTTTATTCGGAATAGAAAATAAATTTTAGCTCAAATCCGATGCCGAAATCCGTTACATTTAAAATTTTTAACGGGGCAAAAATTGACCTTTCAAAATTCCCGGTTTTACCGAGAGAAGAAACGGAATTTTGGGTAAAAAAGGTTTTAAAAGGATTAAGAACCTTCTCGCTTCGCTCAAAGAACCTTGATTTTTCGCTTCGCTCAGAATTAAAAAAAGAAAAGAAAAAATTAAAGATTTTAGATTTATTTAGTGGGACGGGTTGCATAGGCATTGCTATTTTAAAAAACATCAAAAATAGTCTTGTTGATTTTGGAGATATAGATAATGGAGCATTGGAACAGATTGAAATAAACTTAAAACTAAATAAGATAAATCCCAAAAGAACAAGGATAATTAAAACTGATATTTTTTCTAAAATTCAGGGAAAATACGACTTGATTTTAGCTAATCCTCCATATGTGGCGAAAGAGAGATTAAACGAGGTTCAGTTTTTAGTGAAAGAAAATGAACCAAAGATGGCTTGGTATGGTGGAAAAAGAGGGATGGTTTATATTTTAAAGTTTTTAAAGGAGGCAAAAAATTTTTTGAAAAAATATGGTAAAATTTATTTTGAATTTGATCCTCTACAAAGGAAAGAAATTGAAATAATTTTGAAAAAGGGAAATTATAAATTTTATCTCATTAAAAGACCAATTTGGGAAATTGAGATACTTGAAAATATGGCTAAAAAACTGATAAATTGGTAAAATTAATAAAACAAATAAAATTCAAGGTCGGCAATATTAATAAAATAAAATCAAAATTATTATGGATAACCAAAATAAAGAATGTTGTCCTGAAAAATTGTTTTTTTGCTGCAAAATTTCAAAAATTGTTTTTGTAACGGTCATTATTTTATTTTTGATTTCTTTGATTGTTTGGTTTGGAGTGGGGACTATGAATAAGTTAAAAGAAGGGAGGTATATTGGTCAGGAAATTGAAGCCAAAAATACCATTACTGTTTCTGGAACGGGCGAAATTTACACCAAGCCCGATTTAGCTCTGCTTGATTTTTCCGTAGTGACGGAGAAAAAAACGGTAGCCGAGGCAATGACTGAGAACACTAAAGCAATGAATGCTATTATTGCTTCCATCAAGAATCAGGGAGTAGAAGATAAAGATTTAAAAACCACCGGATTTACCATTTATCCCCGATATGAGTGGCAAAAAGAAATCGCTTGCTTATTTATCCCTGTCCAGAGAGTAAAAGAGTTTTAGTGGGATATGAAATAACCCAAACTCTGGAAGTAAAAATCAGAGACCTGGCAAAAATCGGCGATATTATTCAGGGAGCAACCGATGCCGGAGCTAATCAAGTAGGAGATTTACAGTTTACCGTTGATAAAGAAGAAGAGTTTAAAAAACAAGCCAGAACAGAAGCTATTGAAGGAAGCTAAAACCAAAGCAAAGGAATTATCGTCTCAGTTGGGAGTAAAATTGGTAAGAATTACCAATTTCAATGAAAGCGGAACAACACCAGATTCCCATGCCTCTTTATATGGAAGCAAAGGCGTCGGGCGGAGCAGCCGAAACACCTCAAATTCAAACCGGCGAGAATAAAATCTCGGTTACGGTCAGCATAACCTACGAAATAGATTAAATTTCTCTCTGCTTGACAAAAATATAAATTTTTATATACTTGACTAAAATTAATAAGTAGTCAAAGGTTTTATTATTTTTCCCGTAGTTTACGGGATTTCAAATTTTATACAAGGAGGATGATTTATAGATCTTTTTTGGATAGTTCTTTAAATCATAAAAAAGGGGTTCATAAAAAGAAAGGAGAATATATAGTAATGGCTGACAAACTGGACTTAGCACAAGAGGCAACAGCATATCACCTATCTACGGCTCTTTTTTTCCGAAAAGCCATTGAAGAAGAAGAGGCTAAGGAGTCCCCTGTCGTTATTAATGGCGAGAGACTTTGTGTTGATTGCGGTATAAAAATTCCATTGGAAAGATTGGAGGCTAGGCCTGACGCAAAAAGGTGTTGTCCTTGTCAGCACAAACACTATTCTCGAGTAGAGAGATTTAATAAGAGATGAAATAACACAGTAATTTCAAAAGGGCTGGTCTTAAGGCCAACCCTATTATTTTCTTTAAATTTGTTTTTTTCTATCAAAATTAGATGTTATTAAAAAAAGATAGTATGCAATTTATTGCTGATTTTCATATTCATTCAAAATATTCCCGGGCGACCTGCAAAAAACATGGATTTGGAAAATCTTGATAAATGGGCGAAAATCAAGGGAATTGAAGTTTTAGGGACGGGAGATTTTACTCATCCCGAATGGTTAAAAGAATTAAAAGAAAAATTGGAACCGGCAGAAACAGGTCTTTTTAGATTAAAAAATTCCGACAGTAAAACTCGATTTATTTTAACCTCCGAAATTAGCTGTATTTATTCAAAGGGAGGAAAAACGCGGAAAATTCATATTATTGTTTTTTCTCCTTCTTTTGAAATAGTTGAAAAAATTAATGTTCAGTTGGGCTGGATCGGGAATTTGAAATCCGACGGCAGGCCGATTTTGGGCTTAGATGCCAAAGAATTGGCTAAAATTGTTTTAAATATTTCTGAAAATTGCCTAATTATACCCGGTCATGCTTGGACGCCTTGGTTTTCGATTTTTGGTTCAAGGTCGGGTTTTGATTCAATTGAAGAATGTTTTGAGGAATATTCAAAATATATTTATTCCATAGAAACTGGGCTTTCTTCAGATCCCGCAATGAACTGGAGATTATCCGCTTTAGATAAAATTACTTTAATAAGCAACTCCGACGCCCACAGTCCCTCGAAAATCGGCCGGGAAGCAAATATTTTTGATACGGAGTTAAATTACTCGGCGATAAGAGATGTGATAAAAACGAAAGATCCTCAAAAATTTCTTTATACCGTTGAATTTTTTCCCGAAGAAGGAAAATATCATTACGACGGCCATCGTCTTTGCAATATTTCTTTAAGTCCTTCCGAATCTAAAAAATATAATAATATCTGTCCCAATTGCGGAAAACCTTTGACTATCGGAGTTTTGAACAGAGTGGAAGAATTAGCCGATAGGCCGGAGGGTTTTAAGCCGGAAAATACCATTCCCTTTAAAAGTTTAATTCCTTTAGAAGAAATAATTGCCGATGTTTTGGGCGTTGGAGTTGGAACGGTGGAGGTGGACAAAGAATATAAAAATTTAATTGAGAAATTCAGTTCGGAATTTAAAGTTTTATTAAATGTGTCGGCAGAAGACCTGAAAGGCGCCACCTTGCCTGAAATTGGAGAAGGCATAATCAGAGTGAGGGAGGGGAAGGTGAATATCGAGCCTGGGTACGACGGCGTATACGGAAAAATAAGAATTTTTTCCAAAGGTGAACAAAAGAAGCCCATAAAACAAAAAACATTGTTCTAATATGATTGAGGAATATCATTTCGGTTCAATTAACGTTTCGGGAAAAAGATATGATTATGACGTCGAGATTCGATGGACGGACGAAGTTTTAAGATGGCAGAGGGAAGAAGGACATTTAATCGGGGAGGAAGACATAAAGGGAGTGATTGCCGTAGATCCTGATTTGATTGTAATTGGCAATGGCGAGTCGGGGCTTGCCGAAGTTTCAAAAGAAGCCAGGGAAAAAATTATTTCCGAAGGAGTCGGATTGATAGTTGAAAAAACAGGAAAAGCAGTAATTACCTTTAATAAGGAGCAGAAGAAAGGACGAAAAGTAATCGGTCTTTTTCACTTGACATGCTAAATTAAAGGCGTATAATACCTTTAGACCGATAAGTCAAAGTATCTTAAACTAAGTCTTCTTTGTTTAAAATCAAAGCATATAATAATTTATTATATGCTCGATCGAGCACATAAATTTATGTGCTCTAAATTGAGGGCTAAATAAGTATGGCGACCTTAAGGTCTAAAGGGTCGTTTTTTATTAGTATAATTTATTTAAGTTTATGGCCTTCAAAAAATTTGAGCGGTCAGACAGAGATTTTCCTCCTCGACAAATGTTTCAGGGAGATTGGAAATGTGCTGAATGCGGAACAGCTATAACAGAGCTTCCATTTCAGCCTTCAGCCGATAGACCCATTTATTGTCGGGAATGTCATTCAAAAAGGAGATCTCAGTTCAGACGCTAACAAAAAAGCCCCCTTAGGGGGGCTTTTTTGTTAGGTTTAAATTTTGGGGGACCCAGCTAATTAAATTTCCCTTCAGTCTCAAATTTTCCCTCTAAAAATTTCTCAATAACCCAAATATTAGTTTTGCAATGGCGGGTCTTTTCTGAAAGAGTAATTTCCGATTTTCCTTTAGCTAAAGCCAAATAGGGGAGAATTTGGTCAGCTAAATATTTGTCTGAACAGGTCTGAGTTTTTTCTTCTTTTAATAGTTCCAAAGCCGCTTCTTTGCCGACATCTTCGGCTCTTTTCCCTAATTTTCCTAAATTATCAGTTCCAATTATGGTATTTTCAAATTCAGAAATTAAACAAATTTGGCTTCCGGGGCAACAAGTATCATAATATTCAATTTTTTCTTCAATCGGTAGCTTGAATTTTCCCAAAACTTCTCTTACTCCGGCAATTTGACGTTCTGCAACCTTTTTCTCTTTTAAAACATTTGAAGCTCCAGAAATCACTGAAATTTTTTTAAGAATACCTCGTTCAGTAAGATTAATATTTTTTAGTTTGGACGGCGAGATTTTTACTTCCACTTTTGCTCCGCCTTCAGGATAATAGCCTCTTTTTAAAATATTTATTTCTACTTTACCACCAATCTTTTCTAAAATTTTTAAAAATACATAACGAAAATAATCAATGGTAGGCGAGAAGAAAGTGTCAGTAGCGCCACCATTAAAAGTAATTTTTAGAGGTTTTGGCGCAAAGAGAGCCGCCGGAATTAAAGTTTGCAAAACTAAAGCAATGCTTCCCGCCGTTTCAATTTTTATGTGGAGATCTTTAGTTCTAATTTCTTCTGGTTGAAATTTAATTTCATTGCTTTCAAGAAAATCCCCTTCTAATTTTCCATTACAAAGCTGAGCCAAAGCTTGAATTCCTAAGAGATGCTGTGGGGCTAATCCCGGTTTAGGCCTACCTTTACGGATATTAAAAACTCGGCAAGGTTTTTTGGTAACCGCCGAAAGAGCTACGGCCGTCCTTAAAATTTGTCCTCCTCCCTCTAAATATGATCCGTCAATTTCAATCATCTTAATTTAGAATATTGGAATTTTAATTCCAATTCAAGATAGGTACAAGCGAAGCGAGTACCTGTCTTATTCTACCCCGTTAGAAATTTTTAGTAAAAAATAATAAAAAAACGATGAATTTTAATCAAAGAAAATAGAAATAGTCAATTAATTGATAATTAAATAGAATTAATACTTCAATTTAGCGGGGGGACTTGACAAGCTTTCTTGGAGGGCTATTATGGGGTATGGAGCAGAGATTTCATATGAATATCAAGAGAATTAACACAACTAGAATGTCTAATTATAAATGGCCCTATGCCATTATTATTACATTTGTTGGCTTATTGCGGTGAGGGATTAGGATAAGAAATTCTTTAGTAAACTTAAACTAATCCCCTCCACTCAAAAGGGGATTTTTAATAACCCATTACCACATTGAATAATCCTAAGTTTTAAAATAAAAATATGACTCAAGAAAAAAAATTTTATTTAACTAAAGAAGGACTAGAAAGGATAAAAAAAGAATATAAAGATTTAAAAATTCTTAAATTTTCGAAAACCAAGGGAGAAATTCCCAAGATTTGGCATTCTGAAGACTTAAATCCAGAATACCTTGCCTTCCAAGAAGATTTGAGTTTTTTAGAAACCAGGATAGCCGAACTTGAGCATGTTTTAAAAAATTCCGAACTAATTAAACTTCCTTCTCGGGAAGCAAAGAAACTTGTGAACTTAGGAGCCAGGGTTTTGGTTGATGTTGACGGCCAAACCGATGAATTTGAAATTGTCGGAACCTTAGAGGCTAATCCTTCTCTTGGCAGAATTTCAAACGAATCTCCGGTTGGTCAAGCGCTTTTAGGACATCGAGCGGGGGAGGAGATTGTTGTTTCTTCTCCGATTAAAACAGTTTATAAAATTAAAAAAATAAGATATCTATCTTGATTAAAAAAATAAGATATCTATCTTGATTAAAAAATTAAGATACCTATTTTGAAAATAAGACAGTTATTTTGGAATAAGATATTTGTCTTAAGGTTTTAATTTTAAATTCATCTTGATTGATGATATTATTAAACCAGGTAACGCCTGGTTTAATCTTTAAAATATCATGAAAAACACTCTTAATTTTTTAATTGAAGTTGGCAAATTGAAAAGAAAATGCCAAGGAGAGGATGGGATATTGACGGGGGATAAAAAATCCAGAAACAATTGCCGCTCATACTTTTAGAATGAGCATTAATGGCTTGGATTTTGGGTAAACAGAAAAAACTTAATATAAATAAAATCTTAAAATGTCTTTAATCCACGATCTTTGCGAGGTGTATGCCGGAGACACAACCCCCTATGATAAAAATTCTCCTTAAAAATAAAAAAGAATTTTAAAAAATAATACAAAAATGGCCAAGATTTTCAAAAAAGGAAAAGGAAAATATTTTTCGGAAAAAAATATGAAAAAGAATGCAAATCTCTAAAAAAACTTATCTCAAAATTACCCCTTGATTTCAAAAAAGAGATAAAAGACCTTTGGATAGATTATGAGAAGGGTTTGACGCGAGAAGGAAAATTCGTTCGCCAATTGGACAGGGTGGAAAGTTTACTTCAGGCGACGGAATATTTAAAGGAAAATAAAAAATTTTCAATAGAATCTTTTTGGGTACAAATTGAAGAATTAGTAGACGATCCAATTTTACTTTCATTTATCAAAGTTTTAGAAAAAAAATTTCATAGAAGATGAAAAAAATAAAATACTTTCTTATCATTTCAATTATTTTAGGAGGATTGATTTTTCTTTTTAGCCCGGAAGTTTTTCCTGAAAATTTTCAATTTCAGGAATTTTTAAATTCAGCTTCTCAGAATGATGTTATTATTGTTTTTAATTCCGGAGGCTGGGGAAACACTCCCTTAGAAGAAGCAGAAGATTTTGCGCCAATTATAAAAGGCGTTCAAGAAACACTTGGGAGAGTGGGGTTATACTTCTTTCGTAGTCCCTTACAAGAGAACAAAAGATGGTTTTTTTGGGAAAATTAGCGGAATAAAAGAAGTAATTTCGCCGCTCCAAAATCAAACCGAAAAATTATCCAAGCAGATTGAAGAATTTTTAAGAGAAAATCCTAACAAAAAAATTATTATGGCTGGTTTATCGAACGGAGCTATTTTTGTTGATGAAACCATGGGAAAGGTTTCAGACGATATAAAAAATAAGGTTTTAGCTATTGAGATTGGGATTCCTTTTTGGAAAAAGAAAGTAGATTCAGAGAATATTTTGCGCTTAGATAATAAAGGAAAAGACACCTTAGCCGAAGGAAAGACAAAGATTTTACTTTCGTCTTTGTTTAAAGCACCTTTTAAGTGGATTTTAGCCAGGATTACGGGAGAAAATCTTGCCTTTTCTAAAGCTTTTTATGTGCCCGGTCATGAATATTCCTGGACAAAAGTAAAGCCGGAGGTGAATTCCTTTTTAGAAAATAAATTAAAATAATATTTTTAAATTTGATAAACTAAATGGAGATAAAAAAAATAAAAAGCCCCATTAAGGGGTTTTGTAGTTTTAATGGGTAAGAGTATAATAGAATATAATAAAAAACCATGGAAAGGCAAAAAAACCAACGCCGAACACGGAATAAAGTTCGCGCTCTAGTCACCAAAGAAATGACTATTGGTGAAATAATCCAAAAATATCCTAAAACCTCTTTTGTTTTGCTTGATTACGGTCTACATTGCCTCGGTTGTCCTTCGGCTTTAGCCGAAACAATTAAAGAAGCGGCTAAGCTTCACAGAATAGAACTTAAGAAGCTTCTAAATGATTTAAATAAAATAATAAAATAAAAAGTTAGGAAAATGAAAAAATTTTTGCTTTTTTTATTTTCTCTTTTAATCGGCACAGGAATTTTTATTTGGATAGGTAAAACTGTTGGTTGGCAGGAAATAAAAAAGGCCTTTTTAGTTTTTGCCGGCTGGCAAGGAATAGTGATTTTTGTTTTGACTTTACTGATGGTTTTGATCGGGACTTGGAAGTGGCAGGAAATTTTAAAGGGTCAAAATTTAAATATTTCCCTTAAAAATCTTCTCAAGCCTTATTTGGCCGGTTTTTCAATAATGTTTTTAGCTCCGATTTTACTTTGGGGAGGAGAGATTTTTCGAGCATATGTTTTAAAAGAAAAACATTCCATTCCTTGGTTAAAAGGGATGGCCTCGGTAATAATAGATAGAATTTTAGAATGGACCACTAATTTAGTGGTTATTTTTTTTGGAATTTTATTTTTTCTTTACAAAATTGGATTACCTCCTAAAAATTTAGGGATAATTTTTGGCAGTTCTTTAATAATTTTTATTATCGGGATATCTTTTTTCTATTTCAAAACTTTTAAAAAAGAAAGTATGGCTAAAGCTTTTGGGAGAATTTTTAATAATCAATTAGATAGTCAGCCTTTGGAAATTGAAAAAGAAATTTTTAATTTTTTTAAATTAAAAAAAGCCTCAATGTGGAGGGCGGTTGGAATTTCTTTTTTAAGGGCAGCCGTAATGTATTTGAGGGGTTGGTTTTTAATACTTTTTTTAGGAAAAAATATCGGGTGGTTACCTGCTTTATCTATATTAGGTTTTACTTATTTAGCATCAATGATTCCTATCCCAACGGCCTTAGGCTCTCATGAAGCAATTCAAACTTTCGCCTTTAATTCTCTTAAATTGGGGCTTCCTACCGCCACCGCTTTTACTATGATTATCAGGGGGGCTGAATTATTTATAGCTTTGTTTGGAGTGGTGATTTTATTCCATTTCGGAGTTAAGATAATCAAAAACATGCTTTTTAAAAAGATAGACAATTTTACAAAAATTTATCATTCTGAAGAAAACTTTCATTAAATTTCAAGCCATGAGATTTTCAATTCACACTAAGGGATTGGTTGTAAAGAAGAATCATTCAGGGTGTTTACAAAAGTAGAACTACTTTCAAGAAGCGAGGTAAGTAAAAAAGTTTGGGAGGGGAGAAGGGAATTAGCCAAAGTTTGAGTTGGAAGTAAGGGTTTAATCGCCAAGAAGGCGGTTTTTTGGTAGGATTATGTAAAGGTCGGTTAATTATTAAGATGATCACATTTACATAAAATGAAAGAAAAAAAGAAATCATCTAATTGGTATATTGCAGCGACCCATTATCTAACAGCTGGCTTTGCGATACCATTTATAATAGGTCTTGTCGCAACTTTTATTTTATTACCGTTAATTAAACTTGGGTCATCACTTTTAATAATGGTATTTTTATTAGTGATAAGGATTCTATCCATTTGGCTTGGAACAATTTATTCTGCAAATTACCTTAAGAAAACTTATATTATTGAAAATAAAGATAAGATTATAAATTTAGCAACAACATATCTTGTTGTTCTAAATGGAGGATATATTTTACTCAATATTCTTATAGGAAAAGCAACCGGTATAGCTCTTGTATATTCTTTCGTCGGATTTATTATTGCAGCCTTTCTATTCTATATTATTAGTAAAAAATATATCCAAAATACCGAAAAAACCGAAAGCCAAATTCAGCAAAATGTTGGTATATAAAATTCAGCGAGTAATTGTAAACAAAAAATCGCCAATCAGGCGGTTTTTTGGTAAAATGAAAAAATGAAATTAATAGATATTTTCGTAAATTTAATTATAAGATTACTTTATTTAACTCCAATTGGTTTATACATAAGTTTGTTTTATTTAGCTTTAGGAAAGAGACTTCCCGGAATTTTTATTAAAGATGGTTTGGTATTTGTTAAAGAAAATCCAACCATTGGAGATAGAGTTAGTTGGTTTGTAAATGGGATATTTATTTTAAATGAGGGTTGGTATTTTTTAAAGATTTTTAATTATGATACCGATGCTGTTATTCAATCATTATTTTTATTTGGACTTACCGCAATTATTGCTTTTGTTTCTTGTTTTTATCCACGCTTCCATTGGAATAAACCGATTTCAACACTTTCTGGTATAATTATTTTACTTATTTTTTCCATTTTATCTTTTTTAGTGGTAAATTTTATTGTTTTATTACTAAACAGGTTCTAACATCGTCCGCTAGACACGACCTGCCGAACAAAAAATCGCCTAAAGGCGGTTTTTTGGTAAGATAAAATATATGAGATTTTCAATTCATACTAAGGGATTTACAGATGTTGTTGATATTACTCATCAAGTAGAAAAAGAAGTGGAAAAATCAAAAGTTGATGAAGGGGTTTGTTTAATTTTTGTCGCCCATTCAACCTGTGCTCTAACCACAATTGAATATGAAGAAGGAGCCATCAAAGATTTAAAAAGAGCCTTGGAAATTGTAGCTCCAATGAATGAGAATTATGAGCATTGTAAAAAGTGGGGAGATTGTAACGGTTATGCCCATATCAGAGCGGCTTTAATGAAGCCTTCTCTGACTGTTCCCATTGAAAATGGAAAATTAGTTTTGGGTACTTGGCAACAAATCGTTCTTATTGATTTTGATAATCAACCAAGAGAAAGAGAGATAATCATAAAAATAGTAGAATAAAATTTTTCTATGAAGAATCAAGAAATAGCTAAGATATTTTACGAAATTGCCTCTTTTCTTGAAATGGAAGAGGTGGCTTTTAAACCTTATGCTTATGAAAAAGCAGCTATTAATTTGGAAACCTTAGAAGAAGATGTTGAGGATATTTACAAAAAAGGAGGAATTAAAAAATTAGAAGGAATTCCCGGCGTAGGAAAAAGTATTGCCGAAAAAATTGAAGAATATATAAAAACCGGCAAGATAAAATACTATGAGCAATTTAAAAAACGGCTTCCCTTGAAATTGGATGAATTAATAAGGGTTGAAGGAATGGGTCCCAAAAAAGTCAAAATTCTTTATCAAAAATTGGGCATCAGGGATTTAAAAACCTTGGAAAAAGCAGCTAAAACCCACAAAATCGCCCCTTTATTCGGTTTTGGCGAAAAAACTGAAAAAAATATTTTAGAAGGAATTGAATTTTTGAAAAGGTCAAAAGGAAGATTTTTATTGGGAGAGATTTTACCAATCGTTAAAGAAGTTTTTGAAAAATTAAAAAGTTTAAAAGAAGTAGAAGAAATCTCAACAGCGGGCTCTGTAAGACGAATGAAAGAAACAATTGGCGATGTTGACCTTTTGGTCATTTCAAAAAAACCGGAAAAAGTAATGGATTTTTTCACTTCTTTGCCGGGTATAGAAAAAATTTGGGGCAAGGGAAGCACAAAAGCTTCTATCAGAATGAGAGAGGGATTTGATATGGATATCAGGGTTTTGCCTAAAAAATCTTACGGAGCAGCTTTGCAATATTTCACAGGTTCAAAAGAACACAATATCGCTTTGAGAAAAATTGCCATTGATAAGGGTTTAAAACTTTCAGAATACGGTCTTTTTCGAGGAGCAAGAATGATAGCTGGCGAGAATGAAGAAGGAATTTACAGAGCTCTTGGAATGCAGTGCCCGCCGCCGGAAATGAGAGAAAATCAAGGAGAAATTGAAGTCGCTTTAAAACATAAACTTCCTAAAATTATTGATTACGGCGATATTAAAGGAGATTTACATTGTCATTCGGATTGGGACGGGGGAGCAAATTCAATTGTAGATATGGCGAAAGCTGCGATTAAAAATGAGGTATGAATATGTTGGGAATTGCCGACCATACGAAATTTTTGAGAATTGAACACGGTTTAGACGAAAAAAGAATTATCCAGCGGAACAAAGAAATAGATAAATTAAATGAAAAATTCAATCTGCCGGTCGGCGGATTGAATTTCCGCATTCTTAAAGGAGCTGAAACGAATATTTTAAACGATGGCTCAATTGATATTAATGACGAAACACTGAAAAAATTAGATTTTGTTATTGCTGGAATCCACTCAAGTTTTAAAATGCCTCGTGAAAAAATGACAGAAAGAATAATAAAAGCAATGAAAAATCCCAATGTGGACATAATTTCCCATCCAACTGGCAGAATCTTGAAAAGAAGAGACGAATATCAAATAGATTTTGATAAAATTTTAAGAGTAGCAAAAGAAACGGGAACTATTTTGGAGATAAGCGCTTGGCCAGAAAGATTAGATTTGAATGACCAAAATATCCGTCGGGCAAAAGAAGTTGGAGTAAAAATGATAATAAACACAGACTCTCATCATAAAGACCAAATGCGTTTTATGGAGTTTGGTATTGCTCAAGCGAGAAGAGGCTGGGCGGAAAAAGAAGATATAATAAATTGCTGGCCATTAGAGAAAATGTTAAAATTTTTTAAATAAAGTTAATAAATGTTTACTATTAGGAAAGCGAAAATCAGTGATGCTGAAAAAATAAAAAAATTAACTGACTTTTATGCCAAAAGAGGAATTATGCTTTTTAGGCCGATTTATGAAATTTATGGCGAGATTAGAGATTATTTCATGGCTAAAGTTGGGGAAAAAGTCGTCGGTTGTTGCGCCTTACATATTTTAGGCAAGGAATATAAACCTGGGGGCAGAGAGTGTATTTTGGCCGAGATAAGGTCATTAGTTGTTGCCAAAAATTTTCAAGGAAAAGGAATCGGGACGAAATTGATAAAAGAATGTATTAACGAAGCGAAAAAAATGGAAATAAATAAAATATTTACTTTAACCGTTCAAAAGAATATAAAATTTTTTAAAAAATTAGGTTTTAAAACTGTTAAAAAATCAGGATTACCGCAAAAAATTTGGCAAGAATGCGTTAAATGCCCAAGATTCCCTTTTAATTGTAATGAAATTCCCTTAATTTTAGAGATTTAGAATATGCCAATAGAAAAATCAGCCGGAGTAATTATTTTTAAAAAAGAAGGAGATAAATTTTTTTATCTTCTTTTATATTATCCTGCCTTAAGCCATAGGGCTTCGGAAGATTATTGGGACTTTCCCAAAAGGACATATTGAAAAAGGAGAAAAATTAGAAGACACCGCAAAAAGAGAGGCAGAAGAGGAAACGGGCTTAAAAGACATTAAAATTATTGAAGGATTTAAAGAGACAATAAAGTATTTTTTTAAATTTGAAGGAAAAAATATTTTAAAATTTGTTACCTTTTATTTAGCCGAAACCAAAACAAAGGATGTAAAAATTTCTGGAGAGCATATAGGATATCAATGGTTGCCTTATGAAGAATCTTTGGAACAACTCAAATTTCAAAATGCCAAAAAAATCCTCAAAAAAGCAAACGACTTTCTTTCAAAAAAGAGTGTATGATATTGTCAAAAAAATTCCTCGTGGGAAGGTTTTGAGCTATAAAGAAATAGCGAAATTAACTGGTTCTTCTCGGGCTTGGAGGGCAGTAGGAAATATTTTAAATAAAAACAGAGATCCGAAAATTCCCTGCCACCGAGTAATAAAATCGGATGGGAAAATCGGCGGATATAATAAAGGAGTCAAAAAGAAAAGTTGCTTTACTAAAAAAAGAAGGTATGATAATAAAAAATTGGAGGGTTCAAAATTTTAATAAGGAGGCGAAAAGTGGCGGAACGGAATCTTTCGAGATTAAAATGCCAAGACTGAAACAATGTGAAAAATGTGGGCTATCTGTGTTTACTCAAGGAAGTAAATGTGTTGCTTTAAGTTGTTCCAAGCCATGACTATTAAGAGAAAAAGATAAGATTGACCAGTCTCAGAAGGAAATTATCTTTCACTATGCGGTAGTACGAAATTTAAAAACCTAATTAATAGAAGAATTAAATATTAGAGTTTAATGATGAAATGGTTGCTGGTTTTCTATTATGGCCAAAACATCCGATTCGGGAGATTTACCGAATATCCATAGTAAATATACTTTAGATAAATCTCCTAAAACAAAAAAGCCCACCTATTAATACCATTAATTTAGATGGGCTAATTTTCTAGTTTTTGTTTTTTCTAACTCTTTACTTTTTCTACGATTTTTTCAAAAATTTGAGGATGATTTTGGGCGAGTTGAGATAGAATTTTTCTATCAATCTCAATTTTGTTTTTCTTTAAACCGGCAATAAATTTAGAATAAGATAAACCAAATTGTCGGCAGGCAGCATTAATTTGAATTTGCCAGAGTTTTCTAAATTCTCTCTTTTTTGCTTTTCTGTCTCTAAAAGCATATCTCCAAGCGTGATATAGGGCTTCTTTTGCCTGACGATACTTTGTTTTTCTTCCCCAACGAAAACCCTTGGCATATTTTAATAAATGCTTTCTTCTTTTGTGAGCTGTTTTTCCTCTTTTAACGCGAACCATGTTATTTAAGTAATGTTTGAATTTCGAACGAAGTAAGAAATCAAGGTTCTTACCTAAGTAAGGTTCTTATTTTTGTAAGAAATCAAGGTTCTTACCTAAGTAAGGTTCTTATTTTTTTAACCTCGGATGGGGAAACTCTTATCCACTTTCGCGATTTTCTGATTTTTTTCCCTGACTTTTTTGCCCTAAAATGATCAAGACCGGTAGGTCTTCTTAATATCTTACCGGTTTTTGTGAATTTTAAAACGTTTTAAAATTGATTTCCTTGTTTTCATAGTTTTGAGATTATCATTATGAGCCCTTTGAACTCTTTTTTCAAATCCCTCTCAACTTTTATCGGAATTTGATTTTCCAAGGTTTCTAAAAATTTCTTAATTTTTTCTTTTGCAAAATCCAAATGGGCTTTTTCTCGGCCTCTTAAAATCAATTCTATTCTAACTTTATTTCCTTCTTTCAAAAATTTTTCCGCCTGATGGGCTCTAACTTCCAAATCATGAGAAGAAATGCCAAATGATAATCTTATTCCCTTAACTTCTCCCCCTTTTTGTTTTTTTGTTTCTCTTTCTTTTTTTTCTTCGCGATAAAGGTACTTCCCATAATCCATTATTTTGCAAACGGGCGGCTCCACTTTTTCCGTAACTTGGATTAAATCTAAATTGCGCTCCTGGGCCATGCGGAGCGCTTCCTCTAACGAAACAACGCCTAACTGTTTTCCGGCTTCATCAATTACTCTTACCTGACGAGCCCTTATTTGGTTGTTGATTAATGGTTTTTTGAACAAAATCGGTGGAGATGGTGGGTGATGCTCCCACATCTGAAAGTCTTTTTAAAATAATTCTACAGGATTATTCTGTTTAACTTTGAAATACTAGATTAGAAACAGAAAAAAGCTCTAGTACTAATTGTCTCTGTTGCTTTGATAAGTTCGCGAGACAAAAGAACCATCTATCTCGATAATATGACACCTAATTTTAGCTATCGAGAATCACTAAATTAGATGGCTTTAGACGTAAGCTAAAGCGGGTTGTTTGAATAAATTGGCATTTATTCTTTTTACCAGAAGTTTTTTGAGATTCTAGTAAACTCAGCCTGCATATTTTATAAAGATCTTTCATCGATTCTTTTTCATCCCCGTAAATTTAATTCTCTTTTAATTTCTCTTTCTGTCTCCCTTTTTTTAATTAACTCTTTTTTATTAAATTCCTTTTTTCCTTTTGCTATTCCAAACTCAAATTTGATTTTACCATTTTTATTATACACCTTTCAAAGGTATCAAAGTCAAGCCTTTTTGCTGGGATTTTCCGATTAAATATTTAATTTCTGATTTTCTCAAAAGAAGTTTCCGCGACCTCTCCGGTTGATAATCAGGGGGCGCATTTTTTGGCTGATAAGGAGGAATTCTTGCCCCAATCCAAAAAACCTCTTCATCTTTTACAACCACATAAGAACCGGCTAAATTTACCCCTTTGGTTTTAATTGATTTTACTTCCTGTCCAATCAAAGAAATCCCTGCTTCAAACTTCTCCAGGATTTCATAATTAAAATATGCCTTTTTATTCTCAGCTAATACCTTCATTTTTTATTTTAGCATAAAAATTCGTTCTTGACAAATTTAAAAATAAGATGTATAATTAATTATTGTCTTGGTAGGAAGACAAAGCTCATTTCATACCGTACTGTGGTCTGCGACCGTGAAGAACGGCGTAAATAAAACCCGGACGGAAAAAGGAGAAAAAGTGATTCACGTATATTTAAACGATGAGATACAAAAAGTTCAAGGTTTTAAAACTCAAACAATAAAAAACAGGGACGGACGCGAATCGGGAGAGAATATTCTCTTCCTGGTATTAGATTTGTACCGAGAGAAGGGACAAATCTATATTAACCTGGATTTAGGTGATCGCATTCCTTCTCCATTGGCCGATCTTGTCGGGGATATTTCCTTACAAGATACTTATCCCCAAGTAATCCTAAAGGGCGTATCAATGTCAGTATTTCATGCAGAGTACAAAGATCGCCACAAGACGCGGTCCTCTTGAGGATTTAGGTCCTAGATAACACCACGAATCAGACGTTCAGATCTCGTGGCGACAAAATTATAGGACGTCAGTGTCTCCGAACTCTATGGTATAAATTAGGGCTGGTGACAATTCTTCCCACCGAAAGCTGGGAAAAAGATCAAACCTCATCCCAGAGGCCGCATGGACAAAAGTTCTCCAATTCTTCGCTTGACAACTAGTGTAGAACAATCACATAATTAACTAAAAGAGCCTCTGTGTGCCCTACTAACATCAGAGGCTCTACATCATTTTTGAATACCGCCACTTCACGGTTTTTTTATTTTTTAAAATACTTTTAATTTTAGCAAGAATTAAGATAAAATTAAATTAATGATAAGGGAAGAAATTAAAAATTTAATAGAAAAAGCAATAAAAACCTTATATAAAAAAGAGGTTGAAGTTGAGATAGATCGACCTGCAGAGCCAGCTTTTGGCGATTATGCCACAAATATAGCGATGGTGATTAAGAAAAATCCTCAGCAGATCGTCGATTCAATAAAATCGGATATTTTAGAAAAAGTAGAAGTAAAAAACGGCTTTATTAATTTTTTTATTTCAAAAGAATATCTACAAAAACAGAGTTGAAGAGATTTTGAAGGAAAAAGAAAAATACGGCAATTTAAAAATCGGAAAAGGAGAAAAAGTAAATATTGAATTTTGTTCGGCAAATCCGACAGGTCCTTTGCATTTGGGTCATGGCCGGGGGGCTTTTTGGGGAGATGTCTTATCCAATATTTTTGAAAAAGCCGGCTATAAAGTAACTAGAGAATATTTTATCAATGATTATGGAAAACAAATTTCATTGTTAGGGAAATCAATAGACGCTTGCTACAGAGAAATTTTAGGCGAAAAAGTAGAAATGAAAGAAGATTTTTATAAAGGTGAATATATTAAACATATTGTAAATAAAATTATTAAAAGGGACAAAGACAAATATTTAAAATTATCAGAGGAAGAAAGAATTAATATTTTTACAGATATAGGCTTAAAGCAAATATTAAACGAGACCAAAGAACTTTTAGAAGAATAAGGGTAAATTTGATATTTGGTTTTCCGAAAAAACACTATATAAAAAAGATTTAGTTAAAAAAACGATAAAAGAATTAGAAAAAAAAGATTTTACTTATGAAAAAGAAGGTGCTTTGTGGTTTAAATCAACCAATTCGGCGACGACAAAGATAGGGTTTTAGTTAGGGCAGATGGCGAACCAACTTATTTTGCCTCTGATATAGCCTATCATTTAGATAAAGTTTTGCGTAAATACGATTTAATGATTGATGGATGGGGCGCCGACCATTTCGGGTATAAACCACGCTTAATGGCGGCAGCCAAAGTTTTAGGATTTGACCGAAAATTGAATATTATTATCGGTCAATTTGTCCGTTTAGTTGAAAAAGGTAAAGAAGTGAAAATGAGTAAAAGGGGAGGAACTTTTATTACTTTGGAAGAGTTAATAGATGAAGTCGGTTCGGATGTTGCTCGATTTTTCTTTTTAGCAAAATCAGTTGATACTCATATAGATTTTAATTTGGACTTAGCCAAAGAGCAATCGGAAAAAAATCCGGTATTTTACATTCAATATGCCCATGCCAGAATTTGCAGTATTTTACGCAAAGCGCCAGGTTTTAAATTTAATATTTCAGATTTGAAACTATTAACCCACCAATCGGAATTACAACTTGTTAAACAATTGATTCGTTTTCCGGAAATTATTGAAGATACGGCGAAAGATTATCAAATTCAAAGATTTCCGCAATACGCTTTGGATTTGGCAACTTCGTTTCACCAATTTTACCGTGACTGTCAGGTAATTTCAGAAAATAAAAATCTTACCCAGACTCGTTTAGGTTTAATTTCAGCGACTAAAATTGTCTTGAAAAATACCTTGTCTTTGATGGGTATTTCCGCTCCGGAAAAGATGTAGTTTGACTTTTTAGTTGAAATAGTAATATAGAAAAAAGGAGGGTAAAAGCTCTTTTTATTTTAATAAAGATAGAAAAGGAGGAAAAAACGTGTTCAAATTAAAATTGATTTTTAAAAATTGGGACGTTGGTTATTGGGGTATTGTTTATTGGATTATTATTCCCCTTATCGTCGCGATCATCGCTCTGATAAAGAGTAATCCTATTTGGCCGAATGGATTTTTGGCCGCGGCTTTCCCGGTTGGAATAAGTGCACTCTATAGTTTTATGTTGGCAGGAGAGATACGAAAGATTCTTTCGTAAAAATCTTCAGCAAGACAAAAAGGAGAATTTCCATTAATATTCATCATAATTAGGCGACTGAGATTTATTCTGGTAATAAATTTATTCAAGCAGTACAGGCGTTAGCATCGCCTCTTTTTTAGACGTTCTTTTTATTTGAAAAAAGGCGGTTAAAATGATAATCTTAATAATATGAACCCCGTTAGAAGTTTTTGGTAGAAAAATTTTAATTAAATTTTTCTACAACTAAACAAACGGGGTTATTAATAGAAAAAAGAAAGCTGTCTGAAATTAACGTGTTGTTATATAAAGACAGACTTCTAACGGGGTGAAGCTAAAAAACCATTATTTTCTTTTGCGGCATGGAGAAAACGTTTATAGGGTAAAAAAAAGAGGATATGCTTATCCCTTAAAGGACAATAATTCAATTAAATTAACAAAAGGAGGAAAAAATCAAGTAAAAAAAGGCTTAAAAAAACTAAAAAAAGAAAAAATAGATTTTATTTATTCCTCCGATTTTTACAGAACAAAGGAAACCGCAAAGATTGCTTTAAGGGAATTGGGTATTAAGAAAATCAATTTTGATAAAAGGCTTAGAGATATAAATATGGGCGTTTTTCACGGCAGGGGAAAAGAAGAATTTTATAAGTTCGTCGGCTATAAAAAAAGAAAATTTTCTACAAAACCTCCAAAAGGAGAAAGCTGGGACGACCTTAAAAAAAGAATGACAGGTTTTTTAAAAAATATTGATAAAAAATACAAAAACAAAAAGATTTTAATTGTTGGCCACGGAGATCCTTTATGGATACTGGAAGGTATAATTAAAGGGATGACCAACCGAGAACTTTTAGACGAAATTTTTCTAAAGAAAAATTACATAAAAGTGGGTGAATTGAGAAAAATTAATTAGTATGGAATTAAATTTTCCTCAAATTGAAAAAAAAATCTTAAAGTTTTGGGAAGAAAATAAGATTTTTGAGAAACTCAGAAAAAAAAACCAAAATAAAAAACATTGGTCTTTTTTGGATGGTCCCATTACCGCCAATAATCCCATGGGCGTTCATCATGCCTGGGGAAGAACATATAAAGATGTTTTTCAAAGGTATAAAGCCTGCAGGGTTTTGACCAGAGATTTCAGAATGGTTTTGACTGCCAGGGACTTTGGGTTGAGGTGGAAGTGGAAAAAGAACTCGGTTTTAAAAATAAAAAAGATATTGAAAAATACGGAATAGCCAATTTTGTGGAAAAATGCAAAGAAAGGGTTAGAAAATATTCTAAAATTCAGACAGAGCAATCAATCAGATTGGGCCAATGGATGGACTGGGAGAATTCTTATTACACGATGTCTGACGAAAATAATTACGCCATTTGGTATTTTTTAAAAAAATGCTGGAAAGAAGGATTGCTTTATAAAGGCAATGATGTTGTTCCTTGGTGTTTTCGTTGCGGAACAGCCATTTCCCAGCACGAAATTTTGACCGAAGAATATCAGGAAATTACCCATGAGTCAGTTTTTATCAAACTTCCTGTTATCGGACGAAAAAAAACATATCTTTTAATTTGGACAACTACTCCATGGACTCTTCCCGCAAATGTGGCCGTAGCTGTAAACCCAGAATTAATTTATGTTGAAGCTAAAGATAAAAACGATAATATTTTTATTCTTTTAAAAGCAAAGCAGGAATTGTAGAAGACGGGAAAATAATTAGAGAATTTTCAGGGAAAAGAATTAGAAGGATTGGAATATAAAGGAATATTTGATGAATTACCGGCAGTTAAAGAAAACTTAGGAAATTTTAACGATCATAAAGTTATTTTATGGGACGAAGTTTCAGAAGAAGAAGGTACTGGTATTGTTCATATTGCTCCAGGATGCGGTCAGGAAGATTTTAAACTTAGTAAAGAATCAGGTCTTACCCTACATTGATCCTTTAGATGATGAAAGCAAATATAAAGAAGGATTTGATTTTTTGGCAGGAAAATTAGCAACAGAAGTGAATAATTTAATTTTTGATTATTTAAAAAATAAAAAATTTGTTTATAAAATTGAAGATTATACACATAGATATCCGACCTGCTGGCGCTGTAAAGAAGAATTGATTTTCGTTTGGTTGATGAATGGTATATTTCAATGGAAAAATTGAGGAAACCATTGATGGAAGTGGCAAAAAAAATAAAATGGATTCCTTCTTTTGGATTGGAAAGGGAACTGGATTGGCTGAAAAATATGCAGGATTGGCTGATTTCCAAAAAAAGATATTGGGGGCTGGCTTTGCCGATTTTTGAATGTTCATGCGGAAATTTTGAAGTTATCGGTTCAAAAGAAGAATTAAAAGAAAGAGCGGTTGAGGGGTGGGAAGAATTTGAAGGCAATTCGCCTCATAGGCCATGGGTTGATAAAGTGAAAATCAAATGTTCAAAATGCGGAAAATTGGTTTCCCGAATTTCTGACGTTGGAAATCCCTGGCTGGATGCCGGTATCGTGCCTTTTTCAACCATGGGATATTTTCAGCGATAAAAAATATTGGAAAAAATGGTTTCCGGCTGATTTTATCTGCGAATCTTTTCCCGGTCAATTTAAGAATTGGTTTTATTCTTTAATTGTGATGAGCACGGTTTTGGAAAAAACTAATCCTACGAAAACTATTTTTGGATACGCTTTGGTGCGCGACGAAAAAGGAGAAGAAATGCACAAATCCAAAGGAAACGCCATTTGGTTTGACGAGGCAGTGGAAAAAATAGGAGCAGACCCTATGAGATGGATGTATGTAAAACAAAATCCCGTTTTAAATTTACTTTTCGGCTATAATGCTGCCAAAGAAACAAAAAGAAAACTTTTAACCCTTTGGAACAGCTTTATCTTTTTTAAAACTTATATGGGAGAAGAGAAATTTTTAAAAGATAAAAATTTTCCCAAAACTAATAATATTTTGGATAAGTGGATTATTTCTCGCTTAAATAATCTTATTGATAAAATAACCAAGAACTTAGATGAATATAACAGCGCAGCTGCCAGCGCGGCTATTGAGGAATTTTTTATAGAGGATCTTTCTTTATGGTATATAAGAAGGTCGCGCAGCCGTTTCCAAAAGCCGAAAAATGAAGAAGAAAAAAAAGAAGCGGTTTGTACGCTTTATTACGTTCTTTTAAATTTAATAAAAATTATTGCTCCAATAATGCCTTTTTTAGCCGAAGAAATATACCAGGAACTAAAAACAGAAAATATGCCAGAATCAGTTCATCTTTGCGACTGGCCGAAAGCAGAAAAAAAATTGATAAATCAAGAATTAGAAGAAAAAATGAAACAAGTGCGAGAAATCGTTGCTTTGTCTTTAGCTGAAAGAGCACAAACCGGAATAAAAGTAAGACAACCCCTCGCTTCGATTAAAATTAAAGATAAAAAATTCAAGATTAAAAACAATGAAGAATTATTGGATTTAGTAAAAGAGGAAGTTAATGTAAAAGAAATAGTTTTTGACGAAAAGTTAGAAAAAGAAATTGAATTAAATACAGAAATTACGCCAGAGCTTAGAAAAGAAGGAGAAAAAAGAGAAATCCTTAGAAATATTAAAGATTTACGCAAAAAACTCGGTTTATCTCCTCAATATATGGTTAGCGGCATAACTTCTACGGTTAGCATTGTGCCGCTATATATGCCAGAAGAAGAATTTAAAAAAGAAACGGGAGCAAAAGAATTTATAAAAGTTGAAACAGAAAACGAAATGACAGATGTTGATGTTAAAAAAGAAATAGAATTAGAGGGGAAAAAACATTATATTGGAATAAAAAAGAATTAAAAATCCGCACCAAATAAATATAAATAATATTTAACTAAATAGAGCATGATATTCGTTATGGTGTAGGGGTAAAGGTCGAATATTAAATTTTTAAATATTAAAAAACTATGCCGCAACCATTACCTCAACAACCGGGAAGGCCAGGTGGAGTTCCACCAAAACCAGTTGTTCCTCCTCCAGACAAATCGATATTTCGTGGAAGGCAGGATTTTAAAACAGGAGCGTTTCGGTATGCTCCTCGTATTGTCCCTGGCTACCCCGGAGCATCTTCTCTTGGAGATATGAAAAATCTATCCGATCGATTAAGAAAGGATCATGGTGATTTTATAACAAAACAAAAAATACCATTCGTTTTACAAAAAGAAAAAAGAAGAATTTCCGAAACTCCTGACCCAGCCGAAAGAATAAAAAGGCAAAGAGAATATAAATTAATTGAACAACAACTCCTAGGTAAATAAAATGTTCGTTCATTACAGGAGTCAGGGTTTTGTTTTGAAAAAAGAAAACCGGGGCGAAAGCAACCAGTTATTTACGATTTATACAAAAAGATTCGGAAAATTGGAAATTTTAGGAAAAGCGATTCGGAAAATTTCTTCAAAATTAAGATCGGGGATAGATATTTTCTATTTGTCGGACATTGAATTCATTCAGGGAAAAACTCACAAAACCTTAACCGACGCCATTTTAATTGAAAAATTTGAAAATATAAGAAAAAATTTAAGGAAATTAAAAATCGCCTCTAAAATTTCCGAAGTTTTTGATGAATTAGTTAAAGGCCAAGAGAGAGACGAAAAGTTGTGGAATTTACTTGATGAAACTTTTGACAAACTAAATAATCTCCAATTTACAATCTATAACTTACAATTACTATATTATTATTTCCTTTGGAATTTTCTTTCCATTCTTGGATATGAACCCGAATTATACAAATGTTCCATTTGCCAAAAGAAATTGGCCGCTGGAAACCTATACTTTGACCCGGAAGAAGGAGGAGTAATTTGTGCTTCTTGTTTTAGATAAAAACAAGCAGGGTAAAAAAATTGAGCAAGAAACAATCAAAATTATCAGAATTTTCCTTAAAAAGGACTGGCAAACCGCGAAAAAACTAAAGGTTAATTCCGACTGATTTAAAAACTTTAAAAATAATTTCGGATTACTTTTTTCTATTTATAGCAAAGGGAAACTTTGATATATCAAACTAAAGTTTGCTATAAAAAAGTCGATAGGTAGCGGTAATTAGTTAAATTATGTTAAAATAAGATAATTATATGCGTAAAAAAATCATTTTTTTTCTTATAATTTTTGCGGTAATTTTGGGAGTTTTGGGTTTTTGGTATTACCAAAGAAACGTCTATTCAAAATCAGTTTTGAAATTGGAAATTTTAGGACCCAATGAAACAGACCTTGGCGAGGAGGTTGAATACATTGTTAAATATAAAAACAACGGCAATTTTAAATTAGAAGAGCCAAAGCTTATTTTTGAATATCCAAAATATTCAATTGTGGAGGGGGAAAGTTTTTTAAGAAAAGAAATCGTATTAGAACCCATTTATCCCGGTCAAGAAAAAACTTATTCTTTTAAAGCAAGACTATTTGGAAAAGAAAATGAAACCAAAGAAGCCAAAGCTTGGTTGAATTTTAAGCCAAAAAACTTAAGTGCTCGTTATGAAGTAACCACCACCTTCACCACAATTATTAAAAAAGTTCCCATCACCTTTGAGTTTGATATTCCTTCAAAAATAGAATCCGGTAAAACGACCAATTTTAAGTTAAATTATTTTTCAAATGCAAATTATCCTCTTTCCAACTTGAGAGTAAAAATCGATTATCCTTCTGACTTTGAATTTATTGATTCCAACCCTACTGCTTTGGATAAAACCGAGTGGGAAATCCCCCTTTTAAATAAAGCCGAGGGAGGAAGAATTGAAATTTCAGGTATTCTTAGGGGAGACGTAGGAGGACAGAAAATTTTTAGAGCAAGTTTGGGTGTTTTACAGAATGGAGAATTTATTTTATTAAAAGACACAACCAAGGGAGTAGAAATCGCCCAGCCTAACATTTTTATTTCCCAAATGATTAACGGAAATCCTCAATACGTCGCCAATCTGGGAGATAATCTTCATTATGAAATTTTCTTTAAAAACCTTAGTCAGGAAGCTATGACAAATTTATTTTTAGTGGCAACTTTGGACGGAGCAGCCTTTGATTTAGAAAGTTTAAAGTCCGATTATTTGTTTTTAGTGGCAACTTTGGATGGAGCAGCTTTTGATTTGGAAAGTTTAAAGTCCGAACTGGGAGACTTTAATGCGGGAGATAATTCGGTCGTTTTTGACTGGAAAAGAGTTTCAAAGCTTCAGCTTTTGCTTCCTCAAGAAGAGGGAAAGATTGATTTTTGGGTAAAATTAAAAAATAATTTATCATTTACCGGCTCACAAGATAGAAATCCGGTTATTAAAAATAGGGTTTATATATCCCAAGTTCAGGAAGAATTTACAACTAAAATAAACTCAAAATTGGAAATTTCTCAAAAAGGATATGCCCAACTGGATGGCTTTGAAAATATAGGACCAATTCCTCCCCAAGTCGGCCAGACCACCACTTACGCAATAGTTTGGGAAGTTAATAATTATTATAACGATTTAAAAGATGTAAAAGTGAAAGCCGTTTTGCCGTCGCAAGTTAAATTAACCGGCAAAATCATCCCGGAAGATTCAAGACTAACTTTTGACTCCCAGTCAAGAGAAATCGTTTGGGAAATTGGGGATTTGGGAGTCGGGGCGGGAATTTTAAACTCAGCTCCAAAGGTTACTTTTCAAGTTGCCATTACTCCTGATTTTTCTCAAGGTAATCAGATTTTTCAGCTTGTAGGGCAAGCCACAATCACAGCCGAAGACAATTGGGCTTCAACTCTAATAGAAAGTACGGTTCCGGCAATTGATACTTCTTTAAAATCCAGCCCGACGGGTGAGGAATAAAAAATATGGAAAACCTAATGGAAAAAATTGTATCACTTTGTAAGAGACGGGGATTTATTTTTCAATCCTCGGAGATTTATGGCGGGGTGGAGGGGCTTTGGGACTTGGGCCCGTTAGGAGCTTTAATGAAAAATAATTTAAGAGAATTTTGGATAAAAAGATTTATTTTGGAAGAAGAAAATGTTGTTTTAATTGATGGCACAGTTTTAATGCATCCTAAAACTTGGGAAGCATCAGGCCATTTGGAAAATTTCACAGATCCTTTAGTTGAATGCAAAAATTGTCATTTTCGTTATCGGGCTGACCATATGGCAGCGGGCCGTTTCGCTGGTCAGGGAAAGGCCAAGACCAAGAATCAATGCCCAAATTGCGGTAAAAATGAATTTACTGAACCGCGTCTTTTTAATTTAATGTTTAAAACTTTTTTAGGTCCGGTAGAAGATAAAACCCACGAAACCTATTTACGGCCGGAAACTGCCCAATCAATATTTACTAATTTTCAGAATGTTTTAAATTCAATGAGATTGAAATTACCTTTTGGTATTGCTCAAATTGGCAGGTCTTTTAGAAACGAAATTACTCTCGGCGATTTTATTTTTCGTTCCCGGGAATTTGATCTTGCCGAAATTGAATATTTTGTTGAGTCAGAAAAAGATGAAAAATATTTTGAGGCTTGGTTGGATAAATGGGAAAAATTCTTTTTAGATTTAGGATTAAAAAAAGAAAATTTGAGAAGTTTTGAACACCCGAAAAAAAGTTTAGCTCATTATTCAAAAAGAACGGTTGATATTGAGTATAAATTTCCATTTGGCTGGTCAGAATTAGCTGGAGTAGCAAATAGAACAGATTTTGATTTAAAAAGACACAGTCAATTTTCCGGCCAGGACCTACAATATTATGATGATGAGAAAAATAAAAAATATTTTCCTTATGTGATAGAACCTACAATGGGATTAGAAAGAGCGATTTTGGCAGTTTTGTGCGATGCTTATGAAGAAATAAAGGGTGGCAGAACAGAAACAACCGAAGCCGCAAAAGAAATTGAAGTTTTGTTAAAATTAGATAAAAAAATAGCTCCGATAAAAGTAGCGGTTTTACCTTTAGTTAAAAATAAGCCAGAATTAGTTGAAAAAGCCAAAGAGGTTTATAATCTTTTAAAACCCCACTTTACTTGCCAATACGATGAAGTGGGTTCAATCGGCAGAAGATATCGCAGATTGGATGAAATCGGAGTACCCTTCGCTATTACAATTGATTTTGAAACCTTAAAAGAAAATGATGTGACATTGAGAGACCGCGACACAATGAAACAAGAAAGAATTAAAATTGATGAATTAATCAATATTTTAAAAGAAAAATTAGAAAAATAAAAATATGAAAATTTCAACAACAACTGTGTTGAAACAAAAAGGGTTAAGCGTGGTTTGGGTGTTAATAGCTGTTGCTGTTTTGGGTACCATAGTTTTTATGAATCTCAAATCTATTAATGAAAAAAAGAGAGACGCAAAAAGAGAAGCAGATGTAAAACAAATAGCCGACGCTTTGGAAACGTATTGGTCAGTATACGATAAATATCCCGAAGAAAATCATTATTTTGACACCAGTATGGGGTGCAGTGATGATCAAACCCTGCCTGATGGGGATAATTGGTGCGACAGGACGGATTTAAGAGTTTTACTGCCAGACTTGATTGCCAAACTTCCGATTGACCCCATAGATCGCAATCCTTACTATTATTATTTTGAACCAGACAATGGCGAAGGTTTTAATATTTGTCAAGCAGACAAAAGGTTGTTCCTGGAAAATTTGCGCTAATAAATTAGAAAGAACCAAACAAGAGTATTGTGTTTCTAATCTTAATCAACCCGGAAGCAAAGGTTTTACAATGCCAACAATCACTCCATCACTTACCCCCGAACCCACACCAACCTTTCCCCCGTAATTACTCCAACTCCAACATCACACCTTCATCTCCAACTCCGACAGCGACACCTAAACCCTCTTCAACACCAACCCAACAACTCAAAAACCGTTACGATTTCCAAATCAGGCACAGGTTCTGGAACTATTAATAGTTCTCCTTCTGGTATTAACTGCGGAAGCACTTGCAGTATTAAATTTGTTTCTGGTACTAAAATTACTCTTAACCGCCACTCCAACCACAGGTTCCACTTTTGCAGGCTGGTCAGGAGCTTGCTCGGGTACTAAAACTACCTGTACTATTACTTTGAATTCTAATATTTCAGTCGGAGCTGCCTTTAATCTTACTACTACCCACAAGCTATACCTTAACTCTCTCCAAATCAGGCACAGGTTCAGGAACAGTTACTTCTTCCCCCTCTGGTATTAACTGCGGCACAGATTGTACTGAAGATTACAACCAAGGAACTCAAATTACTCTTACCGCTTCTCCGGCCGCAGGTTCCACCTTTACTGGCTGGTCAGGAGCTTGCTCCGGTACCAGCACCTGCACTCTGACTTTAAATTCCAATACTTCAGTTGGAGCTGCGTTTAATCTTGTAGGCGGTACCACATATACTTTAAATATTTCAAAATTAGGAACAGGTTCCGGCAATATTACTAGTTCTCTTTCAGGTATTAACTGCGGAACAGATTGTTCAGAAAACTATACTCAAGGAACACAAGTTACTCTAACCGCCTCTATTTTTTCTGGTTCCATCTTTGCAGGTTGGTCGGGAGCTTGCTCTGGTAGCACTAATAATATTTGTACCTTAACTTTAAATTCTGACACTTCAGTTGGGACTATGTTCAATCTTACTACCCCCACCCCCACCCCAACTCCAACCCCCACTCCAACTCCAATCCCAACCCCAACCCCCACCCCAACGCCAACCCCAACGCCAACCCCAACCCCAACACCCACTCCAACACCCACTCCAACACCAACCCCTACCCCTACCCCAACCCCAACCCCAACCCCAACCTGTACTTACTCTTCATGTCAATATTCTAATGCCGTACTGCCCTGTAAATGCGGTTCATCCAATACCGCAACAGCATCTTATCCTTATTGCTGCGCTTCTTATTTGAGCGGTTATGGTTTTGTAACAAACTCTAAAGCGACCTGCGATTCTTATTGCGGTACACCCACTCCAACCCCAACCCCAACCCCAACACCAACTCCTACTCCAACCCCTACTCCAACCCCAACTCCAACTCCAACCCCAACACCAACCTGTACTTACTCTTCATGCCAATATTCTAATGCCGTACTGCCCTGTAAATGCGGTTCATCCAATACCGCAACAGCATCTTATCCTTATTGCTGCGCTGCTGGTAATGGCGGTAGTGGTATTACATCAAATTCTAAAACAACCTGTGATGCAAATTGTGGTACAGCCACTCCAACCCCCACGCCTACCTCAACCCCAACACCAACCTGTACTTACTCTTCATGCCAATATTCTAATGCCGTACTGCCCTGCAGATGTGGTTTATATAATACCGCAACGTCATCTGCGCCTTATTGTTGCGCTGCTGCCTGGGGCGGTTATGGTTTTATAACAAATTCTAAAGCGACCTGTGATGCAAATTGCGGCGGAAGTAGTTTTGAGCCACAAAACAAAGAAAGTCAATTGGCTTCTGTTGTCCAAATGATTACCGATTTAATAACAGATTTAATAGCTAAAATAAAGGGATTATTGAAATAAAAAAAGTAAAATTAAAAAATAACATTTTAATGCGCCCCCGCTAAGCGGGGGGGCGCATTTTGTTTTTCATAGAATTATAAAGTGTAACCCAGTAGTGAAAATTTGACTTTTTTGCAAAAAATAAATATTTGTCAAATTTTTACTATCGGGTATAATGGAAAAAATGTTTCGTAAAACTACTCTTAAAAATGGATTAAGAATTATTACTTTTCCGATGGAGAGTACCAAAGCTATTACTCTTTTAATATTGGTTGGCGCCGGTTCAAAATATGAAAAAAAGGAAATAAACGGCATTTCCCATTTAATAGAGCATACTGTTTTTCGGGGAACAAAAAAAAGACCCCAAACCTTAGATATTGTTAAAGAATTAGACAAGGTGGGTGGTATTTATAATGCTTTTACAAGTAAAGAATTAATGGGATTTTGGGTTAAAGTTGATTCAAAACATTTTGATTTACCCTGCGATGTTTTATCTGATATGATTTTTAATTCTCTTTTTCAAGAAAAAGAAATAGAAAAAGAAAAAATGGCGATTATTGAAGAAATTAATATGTTTTTAGATACTCCTCAAATCCATATTTTAAATCTTTGGGAAGAGCTTTTATACGGAAATCAGCCGGCGGGCTGGCCAATTGCTCGGAGAAAAAGAAACGGTCAGAAAAATTTCCAGAAAAGATATTTTAAATTATTTTAAATCGCAATTAGGAGCAAAGAATGTTGTTATTGTTTTGGCGGGAAATTTTAAAGAAAAAGAAGCAATTCTCAAAATTAAAAATTTTTTCGGGAAATTTAAAAAAATTAAAACCCTATCCAAAAAACCGGTCATTGAAAAGCAAAAATCTCCCCAGGTTTTGCTCCAGGAAAAAGAAACAGATCAAACTCACTTAACTTTGGGCGTCAGGGCTTATAATATTTTTTCACCTAAAAAATATCCCTTAGCCGTTCTTTCCAATCTTTTGGGCGGAATTATGAGTTCCCGGCTGTTTATTGAAATCAGAGACAAAAGAGGAATGGCTTATTATATCAGGACAATGGCTGAAGATTACACCGACACGGGATATTTAGTTACTCACGCCGGAATTGATAACAAAAGAACCGAAGAAGCGATAAAAATTATCTTGAAAGAATATAAAAAACTCAAAGAAAAAAAGGTCCCGAAAGAAGAACTTCAAAAGGCAAAAGACAATATTAAAGGACATATTCTATTGGGTCTGGAAACTTCCGATGCTTGGGCGGCTTATCTCGGCTCTCAAGAGATTTTAGAGAATAAAATTTCTACTCCCGAAGAAGAATGTCAAAAGATTGATAAAGTCAGCCAAGATGATATTCTAAAAGTAGCGAAAGAAATTTTCCAGCCAAAAAAATTAAATTTAGCTTTGATAGGACCTTTTAAAGAAAAAGCAGAAATTTCAAAAATTATTAAAATTATAGTGAACTTCATTCGATATAATTTATAGGAAGCGTTTAAATTATGAGTCAAGAAAAAATATTGGATATTTCTTGGGAATCAATTTTTAAAATAGCCATAGCCGTTCTCGGTTTTTATATTCTTTATTTAATTCGGGATATCGTTGTTTGGTTTATTTTCGCTTTAATAATTTCTGTTTTATTTAATCCAGCAATTGATTTTTTACAGAAAAGAAAGGTTCCAAGGGTAATTGCAACGATTTTTATCTACTTTTTTGTTTTTGGGTTAATTTCCCTTTTTATTTATTCAACCAGTTCCGTATTTGTTTCTGAGATTTCTAATTTTTCCAAGATTTTCCCCCAATATTTTGAGAAAATTTCTCCTTCTTTAAGAGGTTTGGGGATACCAGCTTTTGAGAATTTAGAGAATTTTATCAATCTTTTAAGCGGACACATTGAAAAAATAGCAACTAATATTTTAAATGCCTTTTTTGTTATTTTCGGAGGCATATTTTCAACCATATTTGTTTTAACTATTGCTATTTTTCTTATCTTTGGAAGAAAAACCGATTGAGAAAAGTTTAAGTTTGCTTTTTCCTAAAAAGTATGAGGCATATATTCTTTCTCTTTGGCATAGATGCCAAACTAAAGTTAACGGCTGGTTTTTTTCAAGAATTCTAGGCGCTTTGTTTGTAGGATTAATTTCCTATCTTACATTTTTACTTTTTAATACTAAATATCCTTTCTCTTTGGGGTTATTAGCGGGAGTTACCAACTTTGTTCCGATAGTCGGGCCGTTAATTGCCGGAATCATTATTTTTCTTGTTGTTTTGATTGATAATTTTTGGAAGGCAGTTTTTGTTTTATTGGTTTTTATTCTGATTCAACAGTTGGAAAGCAATATTCTTACGCCAATATTAACCAGAAAATTTGTGGGGTTGCCGCCAGCTTTAGTTTTAGTTGCTTTGGCTATCGGCGGAACTCTTTGGGGATTTTTAGGAGCGGTTTTGGCTATTCCTCTCTTTGGAATTTTATTTGAATTTATAAAGGATTTCTTAAAGAAAAAACAAGAAGAAAAAACAGTTGTTTTGTAATATTTTAAAACCGTTATGAGCGCACTATATATTGTCGCTACTCCTATTGGTAATTTGGAAGATATAACCAAGCGAGCCCTCCGTATTTTAACGGAGGTTGATTTAATTTTATGCGAAGACACGAGAACCACTAAGAAATTATTAGAGCATTACCAGATAAAAACGCCGACCTTAAGCTATCACCAACATTCAAGGCTTCAGAAAATTGATTATATTATTAATCTCTTAAAACGAGGAAAAAACTTAGCTTTGGTTTCAGACGCCGGCACCCCGGGAATTTCTGATCCGGGAAATAAGTTGGTGGAAAAAGTAATTGAGTCATTGAGTGATTTAGTAAAAGTCGTTCCAATTCCCGGCCCCTCGGCAGTGACGGCAGCAGCCAGTATTTCCGGTTTTCCAGTGGATAAATTCATTTTTATGGGTTTTCCGCCCGCAAAAAGAAAAAGAAAAAAATTCTTTGAAGAAATAATCCGCCAGCTGGCGAACTTAAAATATCCTGTAATTTTTTATGAGTCGCCCCACAGAATTTTAAAAACCTTAAACGAATTGAAGATTTTAAATCAAAATTTAAGAATGGTTGTGGCGCGCGAATTAACTAAAAAATTTGAAACAATTTATATGGGAAATATCGGAAAAGTAATGGAAGAAATTGAAAAAGACAAAATTAAAGGAGAATTTGTAGTGATGGTGGGCAAGTGAAAAACGAGTTTAAATTAAGCCGACTTTGTGTTAAAATTAGAGGAATTAAACTTCCTTTTTTTGTTTTATGGAAAAGAAAAAATTTTATATAACAACCAGCATTGCTTATACTAATGCCCCCCCTCACATCGGGTATGCTTTAGAGTTAATTCAGGCAGACGTTATAGCAAGATACCACAAGCTTTTGGGCGAGGATGTTTTCTTTTTGACCGGAACCGATGAACACGGAGCTAAAGTCGTTAAAGCTGCCCAAGAATCGGGCAAAGAGCCGAAAGAATTTACTGATGAAATTTCAAATAAATTTAAAGAACTAACTAAAGTTTTGAATATATCAAACGACGATTTTATCCGGACCACCGACCAGAAACGCCACTGGCCAGCAGTTAAAGAAATCTGGCTAAAATTAAAAGAAAATGGCGATATTTATAAAAAACAATATAAGGGTTTATACTGCGTGGGGTGCGAAGCTTTTATTACAAAAAAAGATTTAATTAATGGAAAATGCAAGATTCATCAAAAAGAGCCGGAAATCGTTGAAGAAGAGAATTATTTTTTCAAACTTTCTAAATATTCAAAGCAAATAGAAGAAATTATAAAAAAAGATGAAGTAAAGATAATCCCGGAAGGAAGAAAAAATGAAATGTTGAGTTTTATCAGACAAGGACTTGGATGATGTCAGTTTTTCTAGGCCGAGAAAAGATTTGAAATGGGGGATTCCCGTGCCAGACGATGATACACAAACCATTTATGTTTGGGCGGATGCTTTAATAAATTATATTTCCGCTTTAGGCGGTATTGAACGGCGAAAAATTTAAAAAATATTGGCCGGCTGATATCCATTTTTTAGGAAAAGATATTTTAAGATTTCACGCTACAATTTGGCTTGGGATGCTTTTATCTTTGAGTTTAGACATTTGCCTAAAAATATTTTTGTTCATGGTTTTATAACTTCAGACGGACAGAAAATGTCAAAATCTTTCGGAAATATTATTGACCCTTTTGAATTGGTTAAAAAATATGGAGCAGATGCCGTTAGATATTTTCTTTTAAGAGAAATTCCGCCAAGCGAAGACGGCGATTTTACTTATGAGAAATTTGAAGAAAGATATAATGCCGATTTAGCAAAGGTATAGGAAATTTATTAGCCAGAGTAATAAAATTAGCAGAAGGGATTAAAGTGTCCATAAAGAATGATAAATTTTTTGAAAAAGAAATCAGTAAAGTCTTTGAAGAGATATAAAAAAACTTTAGAAGAATTTAAATTTAATGATACTTTGGTTTCAATTTGGGAATTAATTAGTGTTTGTGATGAATATATTGAAAAAGAAAGCCCTTGGGAGAAAAAAGAAAATCAAAAAACAGTTATTAATAATTTGTTATATGTCTATTAACGAAATAGCAAAATTATTAGAACCATTTTTACCAGAAACCTCAGAAAAAATTTTAGGACAAATAGAAACAATAAAAAAGTAAACCTTTATTCCTGAAAATTTAAAACATGCTTACGGCTATTATTATAATTTTGGGATTGATGGTTTTTGAGGCGGTGAACAGCATTGATAATGCCATTGTTAATGCTATGTTTTAAAAACAATGAGCCGGAAAGTGGCGGAAAATTTTCCTTTTTTGGGGGATTTTATCCGCCGTTTTTATTATGAGAGGACTTTTGCCCTTATTGGTTGTTTGGTTGTCTGTGCCCGAAATTGGATTTCTGGGCGCATTTGAAGCAATGTTTCATTCAAAGCCGGAAATAGCTGAACTTATGGAAGCAAGAAAAGGAATAATTTTGATTGGAGCCGGCGTTTTTCTTTTACTTTTATATTTACACTGGTTATTTTTGGAAGAAAAAAGATCCTCTTTTTGTTATTGATAAATTTATAAAACCCCATCATGGAGTTTGGTTTTTTGCCTTTGCTGCCATAATTTTAGTTGCTCTTGCTTTATTTGGCCCGGCATTCTCCGTTTTTGATGCTTTCTGCTGCTGTTGGTAATGCTGTTTTTTTTATTATGTATGGATTTCGCGAACAAGCCGAAAACAAGAAGAAATATTAAAAGACAGGATCACAGATTTAGTGATTTTTCAAAATTTATTTATTTGAAGTTTTAGATGCTTCTTTTAGTTTTGACGGAGTGATGGGCGCTTTTGCCTTTACCACTTCAGTCCTTTGATTCTTAATAGGAAACGGAATCGGCGCTTTAATTGTCAGGGATTTAACTATTAAAAGTATTGAAAAAGTGCTCAATATAACTTTTTAAAAAACGGAGCAATGACCTCAATCGGACTTTTGGGAGTTTTTATTATCGTCAAAAGTTTCGGAGCGGCTATCCCGGAATATCTTCCGACATTAATTACAATTCTACTTGTCGGTATTGCTTTTTGGCAGTCTAAGAAATACTTAAAAAATAATGCTTATTGATACTCATGCTCACTTAAACCCCAAAGGAGAAAACTTCGTTTTCCCTACGGGGCAAGTTTCAACGCTTTTATGATAATAGATACTCACGCACACCTTAATTTTAATGCCTTCAGAGACAATGCCGACGAAGTGATTCGTCGGTCTTTGGATAATGATATTTGGATGATAAATGTCGGTTCAACTTATGAAACAAGTAAAAGAGCGGTGGAAATTGCAGAAAAATATGAGAAAGGAATTTATGCTGCCGTTGGTCTTCATCCGATTCATTTATCAAGTGGAATTTTTAAAACAAAAATAGACCCCGCAGAGTTACCCTCGGGAATTCACGGGGCAAGCACTGAAGAAATAAAATTTAAAACAAAAGAAGAAGAATTTGATTACGAAAAATACAGGGAATTAACAAGTCGCCTCATCGGCGACCCGCCGATGAGGCGGGTAGTAGCAATAGGCGAAATCGGCTTGGATTACTATTATCGGCCGAAAACCAAGATTAAACTGGAACAATTTAAAGAAAAGCAAAAAGAAGTTTTTTTAAAACAATTAGAATTGGCGAAAGAACTGGATTTACCGGTAATTTTTCATTGCAGAGTTGCGCATAACGACTTAATTGGCGCGATAAAAGAATTTAATTGGCCAGATTTACAGCGGTGTAGTGCACTGTTTTGTCGGCATTTTGAAGGAAGCACAAGAATATTTAGAAATGGGATTTTATCTCGGATTTAACGGAATAATTTTTAAACTAAATTCAAATGAAATAATAAAAAAAATACCTTTGGAAAAAATTTTAATTGAAACAGATTGTCCTTATCTTACACCTCCACAAGAAAATGGGCGCAACGAGCCATTATATATTAAACACGTAATCCAGAAGATTGCTGAATTAAAAGAAGAAAGTTTTGAAAAAATATCTCAAATTACCACCCAAAATGCCAAAAAATTATTTAATTTAGAATAAAGTATTAAAAATTAAAAAATCGGCTTGAGAAAGCCGATTTTTTATGATAAAGTGAAAAATATTGAAGCAATGCAATATGGAAAAATATAATCCAGATGAAATAGAATCTAAATGGCAGCGTTATTGGGAACAACACGGATTTTATAGAGCCGAAGATTTTTCAAAGAAGAACAAACAATATATTTTGATTGAATTTCCCTATCCTTCAGGAGACGGACTCCACGTCGGTCATGCTCGTCCTTATGCCGCCATAGATGCCATTTCACGGAAAAAAAGAATGGAAGGTTTCAATGTTTTATATCCCATTGGTTGGGATGCTTTCGGTCTGCCAACGGAAAACTATGCCATTAAAAAAAGAATTCATCCCCAGATAGCCACCGAAAAAAACATAGCTAATTTTAAAAAACAAATAAAAAATATGGGTCTTTCTTTTGACTGGTCTAGAGAAATAAACACCACCGATCCTAAATATTATAAATGGACCCAATGGATTTTTCTGAAACTTTTTGAAAAAGGATTAGCTTATCAGGCTGAAATTCCGGTTAATTGGTGTCCTTCCTGTAAAATCGGTTTAGCCAACGAGGAGGTGGTAGATGGAAAATGCGAACGATGCGGAGCAGAAGTGGGGGAAAAAATATTAAAACAGTGGATGATAAAAATTACAGCTTACGCCGATAGATTAATAGACGATTTAAAAAAAGTTGATTATCCGGAAAAGGTTAAAATTCAGCAGATAAACTGGATTGGGAGATCGGAAGGAGCTGAAATCAAATTTTCGATTATTAATTCTGAATTTTCAATTGAGGTATTTACCACCAGGCCGGACACTTTGTTTGGTTGCACTTATTTAGTGGCGGCACCCGAGCATCCTATTATTGAAAAATTGAAACCTCAAATTAAAAATTACAGATTTATTGAAGATTATATTGAAAAATCAAAAAGAAAAAGCGAAAGAGAAAGAATTTCTGAAATAAAAGAGAAAAGCGGGGTAGAAATTAAGGGGGTAAAAGCCGTAAATCCCGTAAATAATCGGGAAATTCCTATTTTTATTGCAGATTATGTTTTATCTTCTTATGGCACGGGAGCTATAATGGCCGTTCCTTGCCACGACCAGAGAGATTTTGATTTTGCCAAAAAATATAATTTGCCAATGATTGAAGTAATAAAACCCCATGAAGAAGAATTGCCGGAAGAGGCGCCCTTAGTGGTTTCCAGCGGGACTTTTGAGAAAGCTTATGAAGGAGAAGGAATTTTAATAAATTCAGGAAGATTTGACGGATTAGACTCAAAAATTGCCAAAGAGAGAATTGCCGAATTTTTAGTAAAGAGAAATTCAGGCAAAAAAACGATCTGCTATAAATTAAGAGACTGGATTTTTTCCAGACAGCATTATTGGGGAGAACCGATTCCGATTATCCATTGCGAAAAATGCGGTCAAGTCCCAGTGCCGGAAAAAGATTTGCCGGTTGAACTACCTTATATAGAAAAATATCAACCTACCGGAACGGGTGAGTCGCCTTTAGCTAAAATTTCTGAATGGGTAAATACAAAGTGTCCAAACTGCAAAGGTCCCGCCAAAAGAGAAACTGATACTATGCCTAATTGGGCAGGTTCTAACTGGTATTTTATGCGATACACCGACCCCAAAAATGATGAAGTTTTGGCAGATAAAAAGAAATTAAAATATTGGCTTCCAGTCGATTGGTACAATGGCGGTTTCGAACACACTACTTTACATCTTTTATATTCACGATTTATCTATAAATTTCTTTTTGATATTGGTATAGCTCCGCAGCCAGAACCCTATAAAAGAAGGACTTCTCACGGAATTGTCTTGGCGGAAGACGGTAGGAAAATGTCAAAATCTTTCGGAAATGTAATTAACCCCGATGATATTATCAAGGAATACGGAGCAGATACTCTGCGTCTTTATGAAATGTTTATGGGGCCTTTTGACCAAGCCATTTCTTGGAGTACTCATGGAGTAAAAGGCGTTTCCAGGTTTTTGGAAAAAGTTTGGAAATTATTTTTAGAATTGTCAGAATAATAAGAAAAGTAGCAAAAGCGCAATAAGGGAGATAAACAAATTAAATAAAAAAATAGATAATGATTTGGAAGCGATAAAATTTAATACAATAGTCGCAGCTTTTATGGAATTTATTAATTTTGCATCAGAAAATAAATCAGAAATCGGCAGAGATACGCTTAAAAAAACGCTGATTTTACTTTCGCCGTTTGCTCCCCATATTACTGAAGAATTGTGGCATCAACTGGGGCATGAAGAAAGTATTCACAATCAATCGTGGCCAAAATATGACAAAAAATTACTTAAAGAAAAAATAATAACTTTGGTAATCCAGGTAAATGGCAAGGTTCGGGATAAAGTTGAGGTTGATGCTAATACTTCAGAAGAGAAAGCTAAAAAATTGACATTAGAAAGAGAAAAAGTTAAAAGATGGATAGAAGGGAAAAAGGTTAAAAAAGTAATTTTTGTCCCCGGAAAATTAATTAATATAGTAATTTAACATACATGTGCGGAATTGTAGGTTATATTTCCAAAAAAGATAATCTAAACTCTCTCAGATTAGGCATTGAAGCATTAAAAAGATTGGAATACCGCGGTTATGACTCCGCCGGTTTTGCTTTTTGGAACAAAGAAAAAAAAGACATCACTTGTTTAAAATCAACGGGCAGAATCACCAAATTAGAAGAGAAATTGAATAATAATTATTCTTCTGCAAATCCGATTATCTTACATACTCGTTGGGCAACCCATGGCGGAGTCACTGAAAATAATGCCCATCCTCATTTTGACTGTAAAAAGGATATTTTTTTAGTTCACAACGGCATTATTGAAAATTATCAAGAATTGAAAGAACAATTAATAAAGGAAGGTCATAAATTCAATTCTGAAACCGATACCGAAGTTATTGTTCATTTGATCGAAAAATTTTTCAATGGCAACCTCGAAGAAGCAGTAAGAAAAGCACTCGGGTTTTTGAAAGGAACTTATGGGATTGCCGTAATTTCCAATAACGATCCGATAAAATTGTAGCTGCTCGGGTTTGTAGCCCATTGCTTTTCGGTTTAGGAGAACGATGAGTATTTAATTGCTTCAGACCCCGCGGCTGTTATTGCCCATACTAATAAAGTTATTTATATTGAAGAAGAAGAAATAATCACTATTACTCCCGAAAATTTTTTCATTATTAAAGAAAAAAACCTCAAAAAATAGAATGGGAGATAGAAGATGCTCAAAAAGGAAATTATCCTCATTTTATGCTGAAGGAAATAATGGAACAGCCGGAAGCTATGGAAAATTCTATAAGGGGAAGATTATTATTGGAGAAGGTAAGGTAAAATTGGGAGGATTAAATCCGACGTGGAAGATAAATTAAGAAACATCAAAGAATAAACTTGTTGCCTGCGGTACTGCTGCTATGCGGCTTTGAGTAGGAGAATATATGTTGGAAGAATATGCCGGAATTCCTACAGAAGTTGACGCCGCTTCAGAATTCCGATACAGAAAACCAATATTGGACCAAAAAACAGCAGTTATTGCTATTTCACAATCCGGTGAAACGGCCGACACTTTGGCTGCCATTCGGGAAGCTGAATGAAAAGGGATTTTAACTTTAGGCATTACTAATGTCGTCGGCTCCACTCAAGCAAGAGAAACCGATGCCGGAATTTATACTCAGGCCGGTCCAGAAATTGCCGTCGCCTCAACAAAAGCATTTCTTCTCAATTGGCGACTTTGGCTTTGTTAACTTTGTTTATTTGGGTAGGCAAAGAGACATGTCTTTGGTGATGGGTAAAAGAATTGTCTATGAACTTTCAAAAATTCCGGAATTGCAAGGAGAAGTTTTAAAAACAACAGAAATGAAAGAATTAGCTAAAAAATACAAAGATTTTAATAATTTCTCTTTATCGGCAGAAAATATAATTATCCTATCGCTCTGGAAGGCGCTTTGAAATTAAAGAAATCTCTTACATTCATGCCGAAGGCGTGCAGCGGAGGAGAACTAAAGCATTGCGCAATCGCTTTGATATGATGAGAATTTCCCTTCTGTTGCTATTGTCCTTCACGATTCCGTTTATGAAAAAATGGTTTCCAATATCCAGGAAATTAAAGCGAGAAAAGGACCATGTTATTGCCTCGCCACTGAGGGTAATGAAGAAATAAAAAAAATAGCGGATGACGTAATTTATATCCCCAAAACCTTAGAAATGTTAACTCCAATTTTAATCAGTAATTCCTTTGCAACTTTTCGCTTATTATGTGGCTGTTTTACGGGGTTGCGATGTGGATAAGCCAAGAAATCTGGCGAAATGCGTCACGGTAGAATAAAATATATATATATGGAGAATATTCTTCATTAAATAATTCCAATAAAAAAATTATTTTATTGGGAAATGAAGCTATTGTTAGAGGCGCCTTGGAAGCGGGCGTCAATTTTATCTCCACTTATCCTGGTACGCCGGCTTCGGAAATCGGCAATATTTTTTATAAAATTGCAAAAGACGCTGGAGTTTATTTTGAATTTTCCACCAATGAAAAAGTAGCTTTGGAAGCTAGCATCGGCGCCTCTTTTTCCGGCTTAAAAACATTAGTGGCAATGAAAAATTTCGGACTTGAATGTTGCTTTGGACGCTTTATTTCCTTTTGTTTATACGGGCACAAAGGGGCCGACCGTGATTATTGTTGCTGACGACCCTTCCTGTCACAGTTCAGCCCAGTCAGAAGAAAATACGAGACCCATTAAAAATCTTGTTCATATTCCGATTTTAGAGCCATCCGACCCGCAAGAATGTTTAGATTTTATCAAATTAGGTTTTCAAATTTCAGAAAAATTTAAAATACCAGTGATGATAAGAACTACCACAAGAGTGGCCCATCAGAGAATGCCGGTAAAAATTGGGGAGTATGAATTAGGAATTAAGAATAAAGGAAAATTTATTAAAGACGTCAAACGATGTGTGACTTGCCGCCACGCGTTTTGGAAATGAAAAAAGAGTTGTTTGAAAAAATTGAAAAAATAAGAGAGTTTTCAGAAAAAACAAAAATAAATAAGATTGAAATTGGCAAAAAATCAAAAATAGGAATTATAACTTCAGCCATCTCTTATCTATATGTGGAAGAAATTTAAAAGAGTTGAATCTCAACCTTCCTATTTTGAAGCTCGGGTTTTTTTATCCTTCTCCCAATAAAAAAGCTAAAAATTTTATAAGGAAACTTAAAAAAGTTTTAATTGTAGAAGAACTGGAAGCCATCTTTGGAACAATGGGTAAAAGGTTTAGCTAAAGAAGTAAATCGTAAACTTCAATTTTTGGGAAAAATCTATTGCCGAAGTCGGCGAATCAAAACCCGAAATGTCATTTCGGCTATTGGCAAAGTCGCTAACAAAAATTATAAATTGAAACGGAATCAAAAATTCGCGCCAAACGTTTCCTCAACTCTGCCCCGGATGCCCTTATTGGCTGGTTTTTCAGCTATAAAAAAAGCGGTTAACCTGAGGAAGTAATTTTTGGCGGAGAAATTGGCTGTTATATGCTTTTTGGCAATTCGCCAGTTGATTTGCAGGATTATTTCTCTTGTATGGGTTCTTCGGTGGGAATTGCCCACGGAATTGAGAAAGCCACCAGTCAAAAATTGATTACTTTTGTCGGCGATTGTTCTTTTTTTCACGCGGGAATTCCGGCTTTAATTAATGCCGTTGTCAACAAATCAAATCCTTTAATTATTATTTTAAATAATGAAACTACGGCTATGACCGGTCATCAACCTCATCCGGCTGCCGTCGGCGTGGCAGAGCCAATAGAAATTGAAACTCTGGTTCAGCCTGCGGAGTAAAAAATTTAAAAACAATCGACCCCGATAAATCAGGAAGAATTTATCCATACGGTTAAAGAATTTTTTGGATAAAGAAGAAGTTTCGGTAATCATTGCCAAACATCCCTGTAAATTCGTAATAAATTAAAAAAATAACCCACCAATTTAATATGATAATTATGGGAGTGGCGGACAGGGGTTGATTACTCTTTTGCAGATTTTAAATCAGGCCGCCCTGTTGGAAGGTTATGACGTTATAAGTTCGGAGCTTCACGGTTTCGCTCAAAGAGGAGGTTCGGTGGAAGTTCATATCAAATTCGGCAAGAAGATTTTTTCGCCAATGGTATCTCAAGGAAAGGCCGATTTAGTTTTAGGTCTGGAAGAGCAAGAAACTTTAAACGGAATTTATTTTGCCAATTCGAAGACCAATTTTTTGATTAATCAATATGTTTTTCCAATTCCCGCGGAAAAACCCTTGTCGGAAAAAGAAATTTTAAATAAGCTAAAAAAAATTAGTAAAGGCATTATCGGTTTCCCGGCAGAAAAAATCTGCCAAGAAAAACTTGGAAAAGAGGTTTTTCCGGCATTTACCTGATGAGCTTGGCTGTTTCCAAAAATTTAATCCCTCTGGAATCCGAATCGATTAAAACCGCCATTAAAAAAATAATTCCAGCTCAATTTCTGGAATTAAATCTCAAGGCGTTTGAATTAGCTAAAGGCTAAACTGGTTTGAATCTGCTTAGCCACCCTGACTAGCCCTCACAGAAGGGGAGCCGCTTTTAAAAGAAGGCGGTTTTTTGGTAGAATAAATTTATGATAAAAGCAGTGATTTTTGATTTAGGTTCAGTTTTGGCAACAGAAAATTGGACGGTATTGTATAAAAAGATCGCCGATGAATTAAACATCGGCACAGAGAAAACAGAAGAAATCGTTAAGCCGCTTTTTGATAGATGGGGTAAGGGGGAGATTGATGAAAGTATTTTTTGGAATGAAATTAAAATACAGAGAGGGATTGAATTATCTAAAGAATTTACCGATAATTTCTGGTTTAACTCGTATAAAGAGTGGTCTAAAGATATCAAGCCATCATGGGATATTCTAAGCGAATTACACAAAAGAGGGATTCGTTTAGCTGTCTTAGCAAATATAAATAAAACTTCTCTTTTGGCTGATGAAGAAATGGGAAGGCTTCAGAGGCTTAGAGACATTGGAGTAGAAACTTTTATTTGGTCTTGCGAAGAAGGTTTTAAGAAGCCTGACCAAAAGATTTACGAAATCGCACTTAAAAGGCTGAACCTTCCACCCGAAGCTTGTGTTTTTGTAGACGATAAAAAGGTTAATGTTGAAACGGCGGAGAAATTAGGGATGTACGGAATTGTTTTTCAGGCACCAGGGCAATTAAGGAAAGAGTTAATTAAATTGGGCCTATTATAACCAGACAGGATCTAACATTGTCCGATAGACGACCTGCCAAATAAAAAAATCGCCCTATACCTTACAGGTCGGACGATTTTTTAATTTTTATTTTAATTTATTTAAATCTTTTCAATTTGGGCGCCGAGTTTTCGTAATTTTTCCTCAATTTCTTCGTGGCCGCGCTGGCCTTGATTTTTTTATTAATATCACATATTTTAGAATTACTACTCTAATAATTAAGAAGGAGGTGAATAATGCAGGATATATTACCAATTACTCAAATTGGCTCATTGCCCTTTAAAAAGATAAAACAAGCCGTAAAGTATAGCTTGAGACATGGTAAACCTTTTTTACCAGAACTTCCGAAGCTGGATGGATTCATGCTGGATTGGATTAAGGAACTCATTTGCCCAAGTTGTTTATCCGAATTCTGCAAAAACGAATTTACTACCGTAAAAATTCAGGCTCCCGGACCAGCAACATTAGTTATGCGTGGCTACAGCGAAGATGAGGCAGTGGGAAAGATAGTAAAATATATTTCCTTAATTATGGAGCCCCTTAAAGCAAAGGAAATTATTCTTATCTTAGACGAACCCGGTCTGGGCCAAGCAGGATTTAATTTTGAGGACTTATGGACGCCGATATTCAAGAGTTTCTCAGTAATACCAGGCGTGCATTGCTGCGGAAATATGGATTGGGATGTCATTTTTCAATCGCAAGCCATTGAAATTATAAGTTTCAATGCATCTCAATACGATATTACAAAGTACCTCCATTATAGGGGCGGTAAGAAAATTGCTTGGGGTATAGAAAAGAGAGAAGATGTTAAAGATTTCCAAAAAGGCGATTTGATCACGCCACCGTGCGGCTTGAGCCCGTTGGAATATACGGTTGAAGATTGCGAACCAGTATTTCACAATCTTCAACAAATCACAAGAGAGTTGCTATTGGGTTTGTAAGAGGACGTTTTGGACGCCCTCTTTTAATTATATTTTTTCAATTTGTGCTCCGAGTTTTCGTAATTTTTCCTCAATTTCTTCGTGGCCGCGTTCAATTTGAGAAATATTTTCAATTGTAGTTTGGCCATTAGCAATTAAACCCGCTAAAATTAAAGCTGCGCCCGATCTTATATCTGAGGCGTTGATTTTATTCCCGATAAGTTCCGTTTTTCCAAAAATTAAAGCCCGGTGAGGGTCGGTGATTTCAATATCAGCCCCCAATTTTCTTAATTCGTGCAAATGCTGGAAGCGATTTTCATATAGAGGGTCGTGGATTAAAGATTTTCCTTGAGCTTGTGTTAATAAAACTGATGTTTGGGGCTGCAAGTCGGTCGGAAATCCGGGATAAGGAAGGACTTGAATTTTGGCTGGCTTAAAATCATTAGATTTCTTAACTAAAATTTCACTTGTTCCGTAGGATTCCAAAGGAATTCCTTTGGGGTTGTCTAAGATGTCAAAATTTACTCCCATTTCTTTCATCTTCCCCAGAAAAAATGTGAGGTGGTCGGGATTTATGTTTTTTATTCTGCCTTCTCCGCCGGTCAGCGCTAAAGCTATAAAAAACGTTCCGGCTTCCAGTAAATCTGGACACAAAGAAAATTCGGCGCCGCCTAATTTCTCCTTTCCCTCAATTTTAATGGTGTGGGTGCCGATTCCTTCTATCTTTGCCCCCATTTTTCTTAAAAAAAATCCCAAATCCTGAACTTGGGGTTCGGCGGCGGCAATTTCAATTTTAGTAATTCCTGCAGCCCGGCTCGCCAGCATCATTATAATTTCAGTGGCGGTTACAGAGAACTCTTTTAGAACCACTTTTTTACCTTCCAGTTTTTCGGGAGCTTGGAAATGATAGAAGCCGTCTTTTTCTTCGGTTTTTATGCCGAAATTTTCAAGAGCTTCCAGATGAGTAACAATCGGCCTTAAACCGATTTTATCCCCGCCGGGATGGGGAACTTTGAACTTTTTAAACCTGATGGCCAAGGGGCCGATAAATAGTACCGATACCCTCATTTTCTCAAAAAGATTAATAGGAATTTTTTCAGGATTTATATTTTTTGTATTTATTTTTAATTTTCTTTTTCCCTGCCATTCAACTTCTGCACCCATCTGTTTTAAAATTTCAATTTGGTCCAAAACATCGGTGACTTGAGGCAGATTATCAATAATAGATGGTTCTTCGGAAAGCAAAACAGCCGCCAAAATTGCGCCAGCTGAATTTTTATAGCCAGAAATTTCAACCTCTCCTGAAAGAGGAAAGCCTCCTTTAATAAGAAAACTATTTGCCATAATCAATAATTTATTTTAGATATATAGAAGAATATATGTCAAAAAGAATTAAAAATATCGTTGTTATTGGCGGAGGTATTGGCTCTTCAGTTGTTTTATCCGGACTAAAAAAATACCCGTTTAATTTAAACGCTATTGTAACAATGTTTGATAGCGGAGGCTCCAGCGGCAAATTAAGAAAAGAATTAAATGTTTTACCCTGCGGAGACATAAGACAATGTTTGGTTGCTTTAGCAAATGAAAGCAACCTTACCAAATTTCTTCACTATCGTTTTGGAAAAGGAACGCTGAAAGGCCAAAATCTGGGTAATCTTTTGATAGCTGGAATTGGGCAGATGGCAGGAAGTTTAGAAAGAGCAGTAGATATTATGGGAAAATTATTGAATATTAAAGGCAGAATAATTCCTGTAACCCTAAACAATGCCGATATAGAAGTTTTGTTGAATAATAAAAAAAGAATAAAGGGTGAAGAAAATATTATAAATTGCGGGTATTTATCAAAAATAGGCATTAAAAAATTGTATTTGAATCCTCAAGTTAAAGCCAACCCAAAGGCTATTTCAATAATTAAGAATGCAGATTGTATTATTATTGCTCCTGGGAAATTTTATACCAGCATCTTACCCAATTTTTTGGTCAAAGGGATAAAAACAGCTTTCCGCAGTTCCCGAGCTAAAAAAGTTTTTATTTGTAATTTAATGACGCAGGGCGGCAATACGGACAATTTCAGCGTACAGGATTTTTTAACTGTTTTGGAAAAATATTTAGGAAAAAATTCCGTTGATTATGTGATTTTTAACACGGGAAAATTACCCAAGGCTTTATTTAAAAAAATAAAAAAAGTTTTCCCCAAAGGAGATTTCGTTAAATACGATAAAAATTTATTAAAAAATAAGAATTATATTGGAGCAGATATTTTAGATCGCCGTCTCCAGCCATTAAATCCTTCGGATATTCTTGTTAAAAAAGAAAACAGAAGAACAATGGTTCTTCATGACTCTAATAAATTGGCGAAAATTATAGTAAATTTATGCAAACATTAATTTTAGCAGCAGGCGAGTCATCTCGCTTCTGGCCATTAAACATAAAGCATAAATCCCTTCTGAAAATAATGGGGAGGCCTTTGATTTGGTATACAATTGAAAGCTTAAAAAGGGCCGGGATTAAAGATATTATTGTTGTTCAGGGGCCCAAAAAAGATGTTGAAGAAGAATTGAAGCATTATAATTTAGGGATTGATATTAAATATGTGATTCAGGAAGAACCAAAAGGGATGGGAAACGCTCTTTTTCAGGCAAGAAATGTTTTACAGGACCAATTTTTTGTTTTGAATGCCGAAAGATTTGACGTTAAGGATTATATTAAATCTATTTTAGAGAAACAAAAATCTTCGGGAGCGAAAATGGTTTTACTGGGGGCTGAAACTGAAAATCCTTCGCTTTTTGGAATTTTAGATTTAGAAGGAGATAAGGCAAAAAATCTGATTGAAAAACCGGAAAAGGGGAAAGAGGCGTCAAATATAAAAGTTGTTGGAATTTACTTTTTGCCGAAAGAATTTTTAGATTATTACCAAAGAGTTCCAGAGCATATGTATGCCTTTGAGGACGTCCTATCTCTTTATATGAGAGAAAAAGATGTGAGAGTTGTAATTATCAAGGAAAAAACTTTGGCCTTTAAATATCCTTGGCATTTATTTGAAGTAACAAAATATTTAATGGACAAATACTTAGAAGGTAAAATTGCCAAAACCGCCAGAATTTCAAAAAACGTCATCATTGAAGGTAAGGTTTTTATCGGCGAAAACGCAAAAATTTATGAAGGAGCAGTAATTAAAGGACCTTGTTATATTGGCGATAACTGTGTTATCGGGAATAATTCTTTGGTCAGAGATTACACCAATTTGGAACAAAATAGTTTAATCGGTGCTTTAGCCGAAGTAACAAGATGTATTTTTCAAGAAGATGTTCACACTCATTCCGGTTATTTTGGCGATTCAATTTTCGGTAAAGGTTGCAGAATAGGAGCGGGAACAATAACTGCCAATGTTAGAATTGACAGGGGAGAGATAAAATCAATTGTTAAGGGAGAAAAAATCGGTACAGGTCTGGATTCTTTAGGGGTGGTTATGGGAGAAAATTCCAGAACCGGTATAAATTGCTCTTTGATGCCCGGGGTTTTAATTGGAAATAATTGTAATATTGGTCCCAATACGGTTGTTTTTGAAAATATTGAAGATAATATTGATTTTTTGACAAAATTTGAAGGAATTATAAAAAAGAAGTAAAAATTAATCCTGTGGTGAAATTTCCATTATTGACAGGGTTTTTATTTTTGATAGGATTTATTAATTAAAAAGAAAGAAGGAATAATGGGTAAAAACCATTAGCCAAACCAAGGTCGGTTGGTTTCCTTTTTTCAAAAAAGGAGGAGGATAAGTAGAGCAGTATGGTTGGCATTAGAAGTCCGGCAACTACCTCGTGTAGCGCACACCGACTCTGTCTAGGCACCATGCCTAGCTCTAGGCACTATGCCTAGTTGCTGCACAATCCCATTGTGCCACCATCACACGGCTGGAGCGCTCTGAGCTCATTAGAGAAGGAGTGAGGAAGAGGCGAGAGCAAAATTGAGGCTCCCCGTCATTACAGCACATTACATTACATTTCAGGGGTAGTCCTCCGCTCGTTGGGTGGCAGGGTAGTTGTGTAGTCATGGGCTACCCCACATGGTTCTTTTCTAAGGGAGGTGATGTGATATATGATTGTATCTTTCTGGCTTCGGCAGAAGTGGTTCACGTCGTAGCCTCGTAACTGCCGACTTGGTAAACCGGCTCAAGGTGGGACTATAAAGCTCCACAGCAGGGAAGCCTATGAAAAAGCCCGAAGAAGATAAGTAGGGTTAAAAGGCACAGCCCGATTAAGCCGATTTATTGGTTTGGGTAGTGGCGCTTGCGCCACTACCCAAGGCCTCACCTCCTCGAACGGTTCCACCTCTTGTGCGGACCGTTTTTTATTTGTAGGCCCGCTCTTGACAAAAAACTTTCATTTGGTATGATATATTAGTTTTCAAAGGAGGTGATTAATAATTTATTTAGTTCTTGAACAACTTAAAAAAAACAAAAAAAAGAAAGGGAGGTGACATAAAATGGAACCATGGAAAGTTGCTATAACAACGTGTTGTATAATCGTCGCCGTGGTTGCTTCTTTTGTTGTTGGTTTGTATTTTGGTGAAAAGCAGGGAGATGCTCAAGGATATGCGCGAGGACACTCCGAAGGCTATGAGCAGGGCAATGAAAACGGCGAGAAGACGGGCCATAGAGCCGGATTAGAAGAAGGAAAGGTATTGGGGTTTGCCGCAGGAAAGAAAGTTGGTGACAGCGAAGGTTATCAACGCGGTAAGGCCGAAGGTGAAGACCAGGGATATAATCGAGGTTATGCCGTCGGTGAGAATGATGGAAAAAATGAGGGTTATCAACTAGGGATAAATGATACCATTCAGAAATTCTTAGCGGAAAATTATTCCCAGTTAGGTAGTTGGGCGGAATGCCGGAACTGCTGGTGGATGTGGTACAGTACTCATAGGCAAGATGGCTGGCCGGATCCTCCGTCCTGTGATTTTCATTCTCCTCAGTGGTCTCCTTCTTGCGGATGCGGCCACTAACGTTTTTTTCGACAGCTGGCGGCTTACAGTCGCCAGCCTTTTTTATTTAATTCAAACTTTAAAAATGATAAAATAAAAATATGGAGATTTTTAAACTTACGAAAAAAAATTTTGGGAAAATAACTAAAATAGCAGGAAAATCAATTAAAGAAGGCAAGATTTTAATCTGTCCGACTGATACCGTTTATGGATTAATAGCCGATGCTACCAATAAAAAGGCAGTAAAGAAAATTTTCCAAATTAAAAAACGTTCTTTCAAAAAACCCATTCCGATTTTTGTAAAAGATATAAAAATGGCAAAAAGAATAGCTAAAATTAACCAAAACCAAGAAAAATTTTTAAGAAAAGTTTGGCCAGGTAAAGTAACGATTAGATTAAGACGAAAAGGTAATAAAAAACTATACGGAGTTGATAAAAAAACAATTGCCCTGAGAATTCCAAAATACAAATTTCTTAAAATTCTATTAGAAAAATTGGATTTTCCATTAGTTCAAACATCAGCGAATATTTCCAGAGAACCTCCTGTAATTAATATTAAAGAGGCGCTGGAAATGTTTGATAAGAAGAAAAATAAGCCAACTTTAATAATTGATGGAGGTGTATTAGAGAATAAACAATCAAAACTTATTGATTTAACAACTAATCCGCCTAAAGTCTTACGACCATGATAATTCTTAGTATTGATACTTCTTGCGACGATACTTGTATCAGCGTCTTAGAAGTGAAAAATAAAAAATTTAATCTTATTTCTAATATTATTTCTTCACAGGTTAAACTCCACGCAAAATACGGTGGAGTTTATCCTTTTTTGGCCAAAAGAGAACATCAGAGAAATTTACCAGTTGTTTTCAAAAAAGCCACCAAGGGAATTGATATCTCAAAAATTGATTTAATTGGAGTAACTGCAGGTCCGGGATTAGAGCCTTGCTTGTGGCAGGGGATAAATTTCGCAATTGAATTGGCTGAAAAGCTTAAAAAACCAATAATTCCGGTAAATCACATTGAAGCACACATTACTCGCCAATTTTATTGACGAAGAAATTAAAAATTGTTTTCCCGCCATATGTCTTGTTGTGAGTGGTGGGCACACTCAATTAATTTTAATGCGAGATGTCGGCAGGTATAAATTAATTAGGCGAAACTCGCGATGATGCGGCTGGCGAATGTTTTGACAAAGTTGCCAGAATTTTAGGATTGGGGTATCCCGGAGGACCAATTATTGATAGGCAGGCGGAAAAATTTAATCCACCAGTTAACGGACAAAAATCCAAATTTCAAATAAAATTACCCCGACCGATGATATATCAGAAAAATTACGATTTCAGTTTTTCCGGTTTGAAGACAGCCGTCTTATATGATTTTAAAAATAGGCCGCCAAAAGTTAGAAAAGCTAAAGAATACATCGGAGAAATTTCAAAAGAAGTTCAGCAGTCGATTATTGATGTTTTAATCCATAAAACCCTAAAAGCTGCCAAAGATTATAGAGTAAAATCAATAATTTTAGGGGGCGGCGTGACTGCCAACGATGAATTAAGAAAGCAATTTGGAGAAAAGGTTAAAAAAGAAATGCCAAATTCCAAATTCTAATTCCAGATTCTAAATTTTGCACCGACAATGCGGCCATGATTGCGATAACAGCATATTTTCATCGGAAAGAAGCTACAAAAAACTGGAAAAAAATAAAAGCTAATGCTAATCTAAGAATATAAACATGTCTCTAAGAAAAACTGACCCTAAAATTTTTGAACTGATTGAAAAAGAAAATAGTCGCCAAAAAGAGACTCTGAATTTAATTGCTTCAGAAAACTATCCATCAAAAGCCGTACGGGAAGCGCTCAGCTCTCTTTTTGTTTCTAAATACTCTGAGGGCAGGCCATATAAAAGATATTATGCTGGTCAGGTTAATGTTGATAACTTAGAGACATTGGTTGAAGAAAGGGTAAAAAAAATTTTCAAACTTAATCCTAAAAAATGGGCGGTTAATGTTCAACCGTATTCTGGCAGTCCGGCAAATTATGCCGTATTAAGAGGACTTTTAAAAACTGGCGACAAAATTCTAACCTTACCTCTCTCACATGGAGGACATTTGACCCACGGGGCTTCGGTTTCTCTTTCTGGACAGGATTTCAAAGTGGTTAATTATTTTTTAAACAAAGAAGGATTTTTAGATTATAAAGAAATTGAAAAAATAGCAAAAAAAGAAAAACCAAAATTGATTATTGCGGGTTATACCGCCTATCCGAGAAAAATTGATTTTAAAAAATTCAGCCAAATCGCTAAAAAAGTCAAAGCTTATCTTTTGGCAGACATATCTCATATTGCAGGCTTGGTAGTAGGGGAAAGCAATCCAAGCCCCTTTCCCTTTGCTGATGTAGTAATGACCACTACTCATAAAAGCTTAAGGGGGCCACGGGGAGCAATTATTATTTGCCGGGAAGAATTAAGAGATAAAATTTTCCCAAAAGTTTTTCCGGGACTACAAGGCGGTCCTCATAATCATACAATAGCCGCTATTGGCGTTGCCTTAAAAGAAGCAATGACTCTAAAGTTTAAAAAATATGCCAAGCAAATTATAAAAAATACGAAAGCTTTAGCTGAAGAACTTAAAAAATACGGATTTGAATTAGTTTCCGGTGGAAGCGATAATCATGTGATTTTAGTTGATTTAACTAATAAAAATATCACTGGCAAAGAAGCCCAAATTATTCTTGAAAAAGCAGGAATTGTTTTAAATAAAAACGCTATTCCTTATGATAAGAGACCACCCTATAATCCTTCTGGTATTAGATTGGGGACACCTGCTTTAACTACCAGAGGCATGAGAGAAAGAGAAATGAAAAAAATTGCTTCTTTGATAAATGAAGTAATTTCTAATCCAGCTTCAGTAAAAAAAATAAAGACAGAAGTTAAAAAACTCTGTAAAAAATTTCCCATTCCATGATAATTCTTGATGGTAAAAAATTATCAGAGAATATTTTAGACGGAACTTAAAAATGAGATTAAAAAACGCCATTTAAAGTTAGGATTAGCGGCGGTTTTGGTTGGAGATAATCCAGTTTCTAAAATTTTTATAAAACAGAAAAGAAAAGCTTGTGAAAAAATAGGCATTGATTTTAAGTTATTTAAATTTTCGGAAAAAATTAGCTCTAAAAAAATAAAAGAAAGAATTAAAAGAATAATTAAAAACTTTGATAATTCAGGGATAATAATCCAATTACCTCTTCCGAAAAAATTTGATACCCAAGAGATTTTAAATTTAATTCCGCCAGAAAAAGATATTGATGTTTTATCAGAAAAAAGCTTGGGGAAATTTTATCAGGGAACTCTAAAATTTTACCCCCCACTGTCAGTGGAATTCTATTTCTTTTGAAAAATTATAAAATTAAACTAAAAGGTAAAAACATTGTTATTGTGGGAGCGGGAAGATTGGTTGGTTTTCCCTTAGCCATTCAACTCTTAAAAGAAAAAGCCACCCTTTCAGTTTTAAACGAATTTACAAAAGATACCCCCTTTTTTACCAGAAAAGCCGATATTTTAATTTCGGGCGTTGGTAAACCAAATTTAATTGAAAGCGATATGGTTAAAAACGGGGTAATTGTAATTGACGCTGGTACAAGTATAAAAAAAGGAAAGTTAGTAGGCGATGTTAATTTTAAGTTTGTTTCCAAGAAAGCAAGTTTTATTACGCCAGTCCCTGGCGGCGTGGGTCCCATGACCGTCGCCTGTTTACTTGAAAATTTAGTAAAACTTTCAAAGAAAAGAAAGCCCTCGACTTCCTATCAAAAAAATGAATATAGATTTTTATATTTTTCAACAAATTAATCAATTCGCTGGAAGATGGATTTGGTTAGATAATATAGGGATCTTTTTTGCCAAGTATTTTGAATATTTCTTGATAATTTTAATTTTTTTAATCCTACTTTTTTATAAAAAGGCGGGATGGAAATTAATTTTTCAATCTTTTTTAGCAGCTATTTTGGCGAGATTCGGAATTGTGGAATTGATTCGTTATTTCTTTCCGAGGACTCGTCCTTTTGTCGAAAATCATGTCAATTTACTTTTAAATAAAATAAATGAATCTTCTTTTCCTTCTGGTCATGCCGCATTTTATTTTGCTTTGTCAACGGTTATTTATTCATATAATAAGAGAGCCGGTATTTTCTTTTTTATTGCCAGTTTTTTAATTTCTATCTCTCGAGTATTCGTTGGAGTACATTGGCCTTTGGATATAATAGCTGGCGCTTTGGTTGGCGTTTTTTCCGGCTGGTTAATTTTAAAATTGACAAAAACAAAATTAAAAAAGATAAATTAGGATGATAAAATATATTAAAAAGGTCGAATTTCGGTTAAATCAAAAAAGACAATAGATTATGGAAAAAGAACAAAAAACTAAAACAGCTTTAGGTATAAATGAAAATATTGAAGGTTTATTATGTTATGTTTTAGGTTGGGTAACGGGCATCGTCTTTTTAGCCATTGAAAAAAAGAATAAATTTGTCAGATTTCATGCAATGCAATCCTTGGCAACATTTTTACCAATAATGTTAGTTGCTTGGATAATTGGCGTGATTCCTTTTATCGGTGCAGTTTTTGCCGCGCTTATATGGATATTTGGATTGATTCTTTGGTTAATATTAATAGCTAAAACATACCAAGGGGAAAAGTTTAAATTACCTATAGTAGGTGATTTTTCAGAAAAACAAACTGAAAAATAGTAAAATAGTAAAAATTTAATATTTTAAAAAAGTGGCGGCGCAATGCGCCGCCACTTTTTATTGAATAGTGCCCGGGGTGGGACTCGAACCCACACGAGATTGCTCTCATACGATTTTGAGTCGTACGCGTAAACCAATTCCGCCACCCGGGCACAATTAAAAATTATCAAAATTTACCTTTTTGTCAATTTGTAATCGCATTTTTTATTGGGGCATTTTATTTGGTCTCTGTTTGTTTTTACCAAAAATGATTTGCATTTTGGACAAATTTCGCCGGTCGGTTTATCCCAAGAAGCAAAATCACAATCCGGCCAATTTGAACAGCCATAAAAAATTTTTCTCTTTTTCGTCCTTTTTTCCATAACTTCTCCTTGAGCACATTTCGGACATTTTATTCCTAAATTATTTTTTTCTAAAGATTCAGTATGTTTACATTTCGGAAAATTAGAGCAGGCATAAAATTGGCCGTATCTGCCAAGCCGGATTAAAAGCGGAGCTCCGCATTTTGGACAAGTTTTTTCGGTAGGTTTTTCGGTAAATTCCTTTTTTGAAACCTCTTGATATTTCTTTTGCAGATGCTCATCAAAGGGAATATAAAATTCTTTTATTACTTCAATATATTTTTTTCTGCCCTCGGCAACCTCATCCAAATCTTCTTCCATTTGAGCGGTAAAACCGATATCAACGACTTCCGGGAAATGATTTACCAAGATATCATTTACCACGATTCCAATTTCAGTTGGTCGAAACCTTTTTTGTTCATCTTTTTCAATATAATTTCTTTCTTGAACAGTAGAGAGAATTGGCGCATAGGTTGAGGGCCGGCCGATTCCATTTTCCTCCAAAGTTTTAATTAAGGTAGCCTCGTTGTAACGGGGTGGAGGTTGAGTAAAATGCTGGGAGGGAATAATTTTTATTAATTCTAAAATTTCGTCTTTTTCCAATAAAGGCAGTTCTGTTTCTTCAAGCCCAATCGGGTAAACCTTTAAAAATCCGTCAAATTTTAAAACCTGTCCCGTTGCTCGAAAAATATAATCTTTTGCCGAAATATCGACAGCGGTTGAATCAAAAACAGCTTGACTCATTTGGCAGGCAATAAATCTCCGCCAAATTAAATCATAAAGCCGAAACTGATTTTCGTCCAACTTTTCATTGTCCGTCGCAGCTTTAGTAAGCAAAGTAGATGGTTCTTTGTCCGGATAGGCGGGCCTTATTGCTTCATGAGCTTCTTGGACTTTTCCTTTGGCTTTATATTTTCTTAAAAACCCCGCCCAATAATTTTCGCCATATTGACTGATAATAAATTTTTTAGCGGCAAAAAGAGATAAATCGCTCAAATTCAAAGAATCTGTCCGGTGATAGGTAATAAAACCTTTTTCGTAAAGATTTTGGGCTATTCTCATTGTCAGTTTTGCCGGAAAACGAAATTTCTGCCAAGCTGTTTGTTGTAAAGTGCTGGTAGTGAAAGGCGGCAGGGGATTTCTTTTTGTTTCTTTTTTTTCAATATTTATTACTTTATATGCTGCGCCTTTTAAATCTTTGACAATTTTTTCTGTCTCTTTTTCCGTTTTAATTCCCAATTTCGGAATTATTTTACCGTCTTCTTTGATTAATAAAGCGGTAAACTCTTTTTCTTGTTTTTTGAATAGAGTTTCAATCGTCCAATATTCCTGAGGGTTAAATTTTTCTATTTCTCTTTCCCGTTCTACAACTAATCTTACGGCTACCGACTGAACTCTGCCTGCCGATAAACCCCGAGCCACTTTTTTCCACAAAAAAGGCGATAATCTATAACCGACGATTCTGTCCAAAATTCTTCTGGATTGCTGGGCGTCAACCAAATTTTCGTCAATTTTTCTTGGATTTTTTAATGCTTCCTCAATGGCTGATTTTGTAATTTCATGAAAAACAATTCTTTGATAAGGATTTTCTCCGTCTAATTTTAAAACTTGAGATAAATGCCAAGCGATGGCTTCTCCTTCTCTGTCTTCATCAGTTGCCAATATTATCAGTTGCGCTTTTTTTGATTCTTCGTTTAAAAGCCGAATGGTTTTTCTCGCCTTAATGGGAGTGACATATTTCGGCTCAAAATTATTTTCTACATCAATTCCAAATTCACCCTTTGGCAAATCTCTTATATGGCCATAAGAAGATAATATTTTATAGTCAGGGCCTAAAAATTTTTGAATTGTATTTGCTTTAGTTGGACTTTCAACGATGACTAATTGCATAAACGTTTCCTCCTAAGTTTCTTACTTTACCTTTTATTTCCAAAATAGCAAGAGTGCTAGCGGCAGCAGCCGCAGTTAATTTAGTTTTTTCAATAATTTTATCAATATATAAAGATTCTTCTTTTAAGGCGCTCAAAATTAAATTTTCTTCTTCAGTTTCTCCTTTTATCTTCCCTAATTGTTTTTTTATTTCAGGCAGGTCTAATTCTGATAAAATATCGTTGGCATTTTCCACTAATTTCGCCCCTTCTTTGATTAATTTATGCGGCCCTTTTGAATTGGAAGAATGGACGGGTCCTGGAACGGCAAAAACTTTTCTTCCGTATTTTTTCGCCCAATTAGCCGTAATTAAAGCGCCAGATTTTTCTTTGGCTTCAATAACCAATACTCCCAAAGAAAGCCCGGCAACTATTCTGTTTCTTTGAGGAAAAGTAAATTGGGTTCCTCGGGTCCCTGCAGGATATTCAGAAATCAAACATCCGCCTTTTTCAATAATTTTTCTTGCTAATTTTATATTTTCTTTTGGATAAATACTTTTTTCATCTAAACCAGTACCTAAAACAGCAATTGTCCTTCCGTTTCTTTCTATGGCTAGCTTGGTGGACGAAAGTATCAATTCCCGGCGCCAAACCAGAAACAATCGTTAATCCCGCTTCAGCTAAATCTCCAGTAATTTCCAAAGCCACTTGTTTGCCATAAGAAGAATATCTTCTCGTTCCGACAATTGCAAAACAATTTTCTTTATTTTTTAATTCTCCTCTATAATAAAGAACTTTCGGTGGATTTTTAATTTCTTTTAAAAATTTCGGATAATTTTCGTCATTAACGGAAATCGTTTTTATTTCTTCAATCATTTTATAACTTTACTCATTTTTTAAAATTTAAAAATCATTGACAATTAGATTATAATATTTTATGTCGTAAGTGGAGGGACTGCTCTCTAAAACTAAAGAAGGAGTAGAAAATGGAAAATCAACTCAAACCCAAACTAATAATAATGTGTCATGTTTGTAACATTGAAGGAAAGGAATTTGTCCGAGTGATTGAAGCACACGAAGAAACTGAACCCTTCACAATGAATACTCCTATAGGTTCGCCCATTCGTAGTTGGGTTCAGAAGATTTAACATCCCATCGCTTATTGCCCAACTTGTAAAATCGTTGTATTTGTTGGACCTTCGGCAGAAGAAATTCAGCGCATTTTTGAAGCAAAAAAAACAGCAAGAGAAAAAAGAAAATCGGAAATGACTTCTGGGGACCCGAATCTAAATCTGTGTCTTAATTAAATAATATAGGAATTCAATTTTTTGGAGTGGCAAGTTAAACTTGCTCTTTTTTTAATTTTTCTATAGCTTCTGATAATATTTGGCAATATAAATTCAATCCTATTTTATTAATATTTCCTGATTGTTCTCTGCCTAAAATATTTCCCGCTCCGCGAATTTCCAAATCTTTTAAGGCGATTTTGTAGCCCGAACCCAATTCTTCAGCTTCTTTTAAGGCATCTAATCCATTTTTGCTTTTTCTGAAAGATCGCCTGGGATATAAAAAATAAGCAAAAGCTTGAATATGGGACCTGCCAATTCTTCCTCGGATTTGATATGCCTGGATAAACCCAAACGGGTGCAGTCGCTACGATTAAAGTATTAACATTTGGTAAATCCAAACCATTTTCAATAATTGTTGTGGCAATTAAAACATCTATTTTTTTATTTTGGAAATCTTCCATTACTTTTACTAATTCTTTTTCTTTCATTCTTCCGTGAGCAATACCGAATTTAACTTTCGGAAATAATTTTTCTAAAAATTCTTTAACTTTTTCAATTGTTTCAACGCGATTATGCAGATAATAAACCTGGCCATCTCTTGAAATTTCATTTTCAATCGCTTTTTTAATTAACTTCGTTCTTTAAAGGGCGAAATAAAAGTTTTTACCGGCAATCTGCCCAAGGCGGAGTTTGAATTAAACTGATATTTTTTAAAGAAGATAAAGCCATATATAAAGTTCGGGGGATGGGGGTGGCTGAAAGAGATAAAACATCAAGAGAAGCTCTTATTTTTTTAAATTTTTCTTTCTGTTTAACCCCGAATCTTTGTTCATCATCAATAATTAAAAGTCCTAAATTTTTAAATTCTATATCACGGGAAAGTAATCGGTGAGTGCCGATAACAATGTCAATTCTTCCGTTTTTCAGTCCTTCAATTATTTCTTTTTGTTCTTTTTTTGATTGCAGGCGCGAGAGCATCGCAATTTTGATTGGCAGATTTTTCAATCTTTCTTTGAAATTTTGAAAATGCTGATTGGCTAAAATGTTGTCGGACAAATCATTACCACTTGAAAACCGGATTTTACCACTTTTACCATTGCTCTTAATGCCACTTCTGTTTTTCCAAAACCGACATCGCCGCAAACAATTCTGTCCATTGGGATGTCTTTTTCCAAATCTTTTTTAATTTCTTCAATCGCTTCAGCTTGGTCCGGCGTTTCTTCATATTTAAAACTGGAAGCCAATTGAAAATCAATTTCATCTTCACCTCGAATATGGAGGGCGAGTGACAATTTCTCTTTTGGCATAAATTTCCAAGAGTTCTTTGGCGAATTTTTCAGTTTCTTCTTTAATTTTTCTTTTTACTTTTTGCCAGAGAGAAGAACCAAGTCGGGAAATTTTAGGTTCGGTAAAGCCAATATATCTTGATAATTTTCTTTCCAAGTCCAACCGGCACATAAAATTTATCTCCCTGATCATATTCTATTACATAATATGCTTACTATCTAATTATCAACTGTTGATTGTAAATTCCGATTCCGTGGTCCAAATGAACTAAATAATCGCCTGGTTTTAATCCTTTTAAATCAGAAAATAATTTTTGGGATTTTAATTTTCTTTTTAATCTTTCTTTTGATTCTTTTTCATTTTCAATCTTAATCGGCAATTCTCAATTTTTTCAATTTTATTTCCTAAAAATTCAAAACGGAATGCATAATTTAGATTTATTGGGAAAACATCAACAATTCCGCCTCTTTGGGAAAATTCGCCGGGTTCTGAAACCTGCCAAACCCTTTCATAACCCATTTCATCCAATTTTCTTAAAATTTGAGAGAAATTATAATTTTGGTTTTTTTCTAAATATAAAGTAATATTTTCCTCAAAAAAAGATTGTGTTTTCTTTGCTTCTAAAATTTGTTTTATATTTTGTTCAAACCAAAAATTCCCCTTTTCCAAAAAGTAGGGGGTGATACTGACGATTAAAGCTTTATCAACCCTTGACAAATTCACTAAAATAAATTATAATACATTATTCAACCGATTGTCAAAATTTTAATGGAATTAAAAATTTAGTGATTTTGCTTTCCAGCCTACCTGTGAGTGGCTCGCCCTTCACCTTTGCTTTTCAAAAGTGAAGGGGACAAAACCTGAGTAATCCCTCCTTAAACTTAGGGCCTTAGGTTACGGATTAAAACTTATGTTTTATATCTCTAACGCTCACAGGTAGACTGGAGGGCAAAAATTTTTGCTCTTACAATTTCAAAAGGAGGTATTAAATGATGTCAGGGATTTTTAATAATTGGATAGAATTGGCTTTTTATATTTTTTGGTTCATTATCTTATGATTCTTACTTGGATTATCTTGATTCCTTTGGGAGCAGCGATCAAGAAGATAAAGAAAATATAGAAGAAAAAAAGGCGCAATGTCAGAGATCCAGATAGCCAGGAAGCTAAATCTTTAATGGCATCGCCCCGAGTGATCAAAGGGATTACTTTGGAAAGTCTTCTCGGAGTATATTAAAAAGAAAGGAGGCACTAAGGCATGGCAGTTGAATGTGAAAATGTAAGTCAATTCGTGATCCTGTAACTATTCATGTGACTGGCGAAATCGGAAATCTTGGTCAGATTGGGTAACAGTTGGTTATAGTACAGAAGCGGAGGTAATTTACAAGGAGATTCTGTACCTGTTTTGAACGAGCTTCTGATATAGTATTGGTAGAACCCGATAGAAGAGGCCGTCAGGTTCCTGACGTATAGCCGAGGTTAAGATGTTCGATTCATAGCCATCGGCTTTTTTATGTTTGAGTGAAGCGAGAATAAGCTTCTTGCTCGTGGCCACGGCTTTTTATTTATTATATGTATTCATTGCTTTTTCTATTCCTTCTTTTATTATCATTTCAATCGCTTCAGCGGTTTTTTTTATTACTTCTTTTACAATTTTCTCTTCTTCTTTATTAAATTTTTGAAGAACAAATTTTTCAGGATTTTTAATCCGCCAGCTGGCGGATTCCATTTTTGGCTTAATTCCTATTCTGAATCTAATAAAATCTTTTGTTTTTAACTCTCTAATTATTGATTCTATTCCTTTGTGGCCAGCAGAGCCCCGATTTTTAACAATTCTGATTTTTCCTAAAGGAAAATCTATATCGTCATGAATTACAATAAATTGTAATTGTCTAATTGCTAATTAGTCTAATTAACTTTTTTAATACTATTCCAGATTGATTCATAAAGGTTTTGGGAAGAGCTAAAACAGTTTCATTTTTGTTAAAAATTCCCTTTGAAATTAGGGCGTTAAATTTTTTTTGAAATTTAAAATCAGGAAAACCAACTCTTTTCTGCCAATTGATTAAAACTTTTCTAGCCAATATTGTGGCGGGTTTTTTCATATTTATTTCCCGGGTTACCCAATCCTACGATAAGCAACATAATTTTGAACGAAGTGAAAAAATCAAGGTTCTCGCTGAAAGCGAGGTTCTTATTAACTGATTTTATCATAACCATTGCCAAATTAAAGGAAATCTGCTATAATTACGGTAATATGAAAAACTTTCTTTCTTTTCTTTTTGAAACGCTAAAGATAGTTGTTATTGCTTTGGTGATAGTTGTGCCTATCAGGTATTTTTTATTTCAGCCGTTTTTAGTAAAAGGTCAATCTATGGAGCCAACCTTTGAAAACGGCGATTATTTAATTGTTGACGAGATTAGTTATAAATTTTCAAACCCTCAAAGGGGAGAAGTGGTAGTTTTTAAATACCCTCAAGATACTTCTCAGCGCTACATAAAAAGAATAATCGGGTTGCCCGGTGAAACGGTGGAAATAAAAGATGGAAAGATTTTTGTTGCCGGAAAAGCTTTAGAGGAAACAAGTTATTTATCACCGAATTTTTTCACACCAGATTTTGGTTTTACAAAAATTACTTTGGGCGAAAACGAATATTTTGTTTTAGGAGACAATCGTCTTCATTCCTCTGATTCTCGGCGCTGGGGAACCGTTCCCAGAGAAGACATCATTGGCAGAGTATTTGTAAGAGCATGGCCCTTTGCTGCTTTGGCTAAAATTGAAATTCCAAATTACAGCGGTTTTTAACTTAATATACCAGTCTTTTTATGAGTAAAAAACCAAAATTTCAATCGCCGACCGGAATGCACGATATATTGCCAGAAGAACAACGATATTTTCAGAAAGTTTATGATGTGGTGCAAGAAATAGCTGATTTTTATCAATTTCAAAAAATTGAAACGCCGATTTTAGAACAAACTGAACTTTTTTCAAGAGGGATTGGATTGTCTACTGATATTGTTGGAAAAGAAATGTTTACTTTCAGAACTAAAGGAGGAGATTATTTAACTTTGAGGCCGGAACAAACAGCATCAATGGTTAGAGCCTATATTGAACACGGAATGCAAAATCTTCCTCAACCAGTAAAACTTTGGCATTTCGGACCTTATTTTCGTTATGAACACCCGCAAGCAGGCAGATATCGTCAATTTTGGCAATTTGGTTTTGAAGTTTTAGGAGAAGAAAATGCGGTAATTGATGCCCAAATTATTCAGATTTTTTATAATATCTTAAAAGAGCTTAAATTTAAGAATTTAGTTGTTGAAGTAAATAGTATTGGCGATTCACAATGTCGTCCTTATTATAAAAAACTTTTGGCAAGTTATTTTAGATCAAGAGAAATGGCTTTATGCTCCGATTGCCGGCGGAGATTAAGAGAAAATCCTTTGAGAATTTTAGATTGCAAAGATGAAAAGTGTCAGCCGGTCAAAGCCGCTGCTCCCCAAATGATTGACCATCTTTGCGAGGAATGCCACAAACATTTTAAGTCAGTTTTGGAATTTTTAGATGAAATTGAAATGCCTTATCATTTAAATCCTTATTTGGTCAGGGGATTGGATTATTATACAAAGACGGTTTTTGAAATTTATGAAGATTCTCCGGAAGGAAAAGCCCAAGGATCTCTGCCAGGTGGCGGGAGATATGACCACTTGGTAAAGCTCTTGGGAGGAAAAGATACTCCTGCTTGTGGCGGAGCTTGCGGGGTAGAAAGATTGATAAATTTAATGAAAACAAAAAAGATTCGGCTTTCCCAACCGTCACTGCCTAAGGTTTTTTTAGCTCAACTAGGAGATTTAGCCAAAAAAAAGAGCTTGCGGTTAATGGAAGATTTTAGAAAAGAAAAAATCCAAATTACCGAATCTCTCGGCCGCGATTCTTTAAAAGCCCAACTAAATAAGGCTGACAAAGCCGAAGTAAAATATACTTTAATTTTAGGACAGAAAGAGGCTTTGGAAGGAACAATAATTATTAGAGATATGGAAAAGGGCAAACAAGAAACAGTAAAATTAGATAAGGTGGTAAGAGAAATGGTAAAAAGAATAAAAAGATGATTATTATGAACTGTGTTTTTTGTAAAATTGTCAAAAAAGAAATACCGGCTGAAATAGTTTATGAGGATAAAGAAATTCTGGGTTTTAAAAATGTCCAGACTAGAAGCGCCAATTCATTTATTACTCATACCCAAAAGACACATTGAATGGAAAAATAAATTTAAAACGAAAAATTCAATTATTTTTAACAAATTAATTTTAGCCGCAAAAAAAGTTGCTCAAAAGAAAAATATTTTCTCAGCCTGTAAATTGATTTTTAATGTCGGAAAAACCGGACACATTACCCATATTCATTTACATTTAATAGGCGGCTGGAAGAAAAAAATACCATTGCGAAATATTTAAAATTATGGTTTTAGAAATTAAAAAACAAGAAAGAGAAACAACCCAAAGTTTAGTTAGGCGGTTTACTAAAGCTGTCCAGGGCAGCGGCATTTTAATTAGAGCAAGAAAAATTAGGTTTAAAGAAAGAAAAAAATCTGGAACAATGCAAAAAAGAGCAGCTAAAACAAGGGAAGAGAGAAAAAATAAATATGAAATGTTGAAAAAATTAGGGAAACCAGTTGAGTAATAAATATTTATATTTATGGATTCCTTGAGACAAAAAATCCAAGAAGAATTAAGAAAGGCCTTAAAAGAAAAAAAAGAGGCGGAGCTTTCAACTTTAAGAATGCTTAGTGCGGCTATAGTGAATAAAGAAAAGGAAAAAAGATATAAAATAAGCAAGGGGAAACCGGAATTAACAGAAAAGGAAATTGAAAAAGAAAGTCAATTAATTGACGAGGAGGTTATTGAAGTAATTTCTTCTGAAGCCAAAAAAAGAAAAGAAGCAATTTCGGAATTTGAAAAAGGCAACAGAGAAGATTTGAGTAAAAAAAGAAAAAACAGAATTAGAAATTTTAGAGAAATATTTGCCAGAGCAATTATCAGAAGAAGAAATTAAAAAAATCGTTGAAGAAGCGATTGAGAAAGTTGGCGCTAAAGAAATAAAAGAAATGGGAAAAGTAATGGCAGAATTAATGCCAAAAGTCAAAGGCAAAGCTGACGGCAGTTTAGTTTCAAAAATTGTAAAAGAATTACTTACTTCCTCAAACTGAATAACATTTTAAAAAATGTTTCATGGCGCCCCCCGCGTCGCGGGGGGCGCCATTTGTTTTTCAGGGCCGAATTTGGTAAAATTGTAAAATGATTGAGATTAATAATTTGAGCAGGATAAAGATTGATAAGAGATTTTTTAAAAAAGTAATTCAAAGGGTTTTGAAAGGCGAACGGAAAGAAAAAAACAGAAATTTCTCTTGCCTTTATAAATCCGGCAAAAATCCGTAAATTAAACAAAAAATATCGCAAAAAAGATAAATCGACAGATATACTTTCATATATATATAATATAAATTCAGGCGAAATAGTTATTTGTCCTCAAAAAGTTAAAAAGAATGCTAAAATATATAAATCAGCTTTTAAAAAAGAATTAAGTCGGGTTTTAATTCACGGAATTTTACACCTTTTAGGCCGGGACCACGAAAAGTCGGCAAAAAAAGCTAAAGATATGGAGGAAAAAGAAAATTATTACTTATCTCAATTAAAATTTAAAATTTAAAAATTATGGCAAAGCCATCTATTATAACTGGCTTAGATATTGGAACAAGCGCGATAAAGATTTTAGTTGCTTCAAAAAAACCAAAAGAATCAGAATTAGAAGTTATGTCTTTAATTCAGGAACCTGCGGCTGGAGTCAGAAAAGGAGTGGTTATCGGTATGGAAGAAGTTTCTGACTGTCTTAACCGATATTTTGGAAAAAATTCAGCATGATAATGGTTTAAAAATTGATTCAGTTTTTCTTAATATCAATGGCGGCCACATTTTTTCTGCTTCTTCTCATGGTACGGTAGCTGTTTCCCGAGCTGACCAAAAAATTTCTGAAGAAGACATAGAAAGAGTTTTTCAAGCCGCCCAGACGTTTTCTCTTCCTTCGAACAAAGAAATTTTTGATGTTTCTCCCAAAGAATTCATCGTTGACGGCCAAGGTGGAATAAAAGAAGTTTTAGGACTTCGAGGAGTGAGATTAGAAGCTGACGTTTTAGCTTTGGGCGGTTTTTCACCCTATTTAAAAAATTTGACTGAAGCCGTTTTAAATTCTGACCTTCAAATTTTAGACAGAATTCCTTCGCCAATAGCTTCAGCTCGAGCAGTTTTAACTTCCCGACAAAAAGAATTGGGAGTGGCTTTAGTTGATGTTGGAGCAGGCACTACGGGTTTAGCTGTTTTTGAAGAAGGAGATTTAATTCATCTAATAATTTTACCAATCGGTTCCGCTAATATTACAAATGATATTGCTATTGGTTTGAAAACCGACATTGACATTGCAGAGAGAATAAAAATAGAATACGGAACTTGTTCTTTAAAGGGGAATAATAAAAAATCTGTTAGTAGAAAAAAAGAAAAAATTGAAATAGGCGAAGATGCTCCATTGATTTTTTCTCAGAAACAATTAACAAACATTATTGAACCAAGGGTTTCTGAAATTTTCAGTCAAATTTATAAAGAATTAAAGAAAATTGGCAAGGAAAAACTATTGCCTGCTGGCGTGGTTTTAACCGGCGGAGGGGCAAAATTGCCAAAAATAGCAGAATTAGCTAAAAAAGAGTTAAAGTTGCCGGTTAAAATAGGAAAACCCCAGGGAATTTCCAATTTAGAAGACCCCGCTTTGGCAGTTTGCGGCGGATTGGTTCTTTTAGGAACAGATTTGGCAGAAGGAAAAACTTTTGAATTTGGAGAAGGGATGGGGACAAAAATTAAAAGAATTTTTAAAATTTTTATACCATGAAAATTTCTACGTTAGCGGTTAAATTTTTATACCATGAAAACAATAACAAAAATAAGAACCTCGCCTACGGCGAGAACCTTGATTCGGCAATAAATTTATGAAATCTATTACCAAAATTAAAGTAGTAGGGGTTGGAGGTTCAGGATGTAATGCCATTTTAAGAATGAGGAAAGCTAAAATTAAAGGAATTGAGTTGATTGCTATTAATACCGATGACCAGGATTTAAAGAAAACTAAAGCTGATTTCAAATTAAGAATTGGGAAAAATATTACTCAGGGTTTAGGAACCGGTATGAATCCTGAAATTGGAAAAAAGGCAGCCCAGGAAAGCAAAAACGAAATTCAAGAAGTTTTAAAAAATTCTGATATGGTTTTTATTACTTGTGGTTTGGGCGGAGGTACGGGTTCCGGAGCTTCGCCAATTATTTCCGAGATTTCCAAAAATTCAGGAGCTTTGACCGTGGCAATAGTTACTCTACCTTTTTCCTTTGAGGGAATTTTCCGTAGGAAAATTGCTGAGAATACTGAAAGACTACTAAAAGGAAAAGTTGATAGTTTGATTACAATTGAAAATGATAAATTATTGGAAAATCTGGATCCTAAAACTTCTGTTTCTGCCGCTTTTTGGGTTTGCGATGATATTTTAAGACAAGCAGTTCAAGGAATTACTGATTTAATTTTTTTACCTGGCATAATAAATGTTGATTTTGCTGATGTTTATTCAATAATGAAAAATTCTGGCACAGCTTTGTTTGGAATAGGTTCAGCTTGTGGAGAAAACAGAGCCACTGAGGCAGCAAAGCGGGCAATTAATTCTCCCTTGCTTAATATATCTTGCAAAGGAGCAAAAGGAGTTTTATTTAATATTTCAGGAGGTGACGACCTTAAGCCTTTCTGAAATAGACGAAGTGGCTAAATTAATTACCCAAGAAATTAACCCAGAAGCTAAGGTAATTTTTGGAGCCTTAAAAGATAAAAATTTGAAAGAAGGAGAAATAAAGGTAAGTGTCATTGCTACTGGTTTTTGACCTCGCTAAACGGGGTTTTTGAAGGTGTGTATAACTCCAATTTTTAACAGAATTTGACTCCATTTGACGGAGTTTTTTATTGAGTTAAAATGAAATAACATTCTTCTTTATAAGAGATTTTTTTATACCGCACCTTTAAGGAATATCGCCAGTTTGTTATAAGATATAAAAAAGGTGCGTTTTTTATCGCCATGGCTCAAAATAAAATTACTAAAGTTAAAAAAAGAGACGGAACTATTGTTGACTTCGACCAAGAAAAAATTACCAACGCTATTTTTAAAGCCATAACAGCTACCGGCCAGGGCGATGGGAAAAAATCAAAAAGAATTTCTGAAAAAGTTGTTAAAATTTTAAATCGCCGATTGTTAAAATTTTAAATCGCCGTTTTGGTCGCACACAAGAAGAAATTCCTGATGTTGAACAGATTCAAGATCTCGTAGAAGAAGTTTTAATTTTGGAAGGCTTAGTTGAAACTGCGAAAGCTTATATTCTTTACAGAGAACAAAGAAGAAGAATCAGGGAAGCAGTGACAGTTTTCCGAAGAGGCAGTTGAAAAATTGATCAATACTTGGAGAAACTTGACTGGGAAGTTCAAGAAAATGCCAACATGGCTTTTTCTTTGCAGGGATTAAATCATTACGGAGTTTCTTACATTGTTAAAAAATATTGGCTTAACAAAATTTATCCAAAAGAAATCAGAGAAGCAAATGAATCCGGAGATTTTCATATCCATAATTTAGATACTCTCGGTCCTTATTGTGCCGGATGGGATTTGTATGATTTATTGCTTAAAGGTTTTGGAGGAGTTCCGGGAAAAATTGAATCAAAACCCGCAAAACATTTTCAGGGTAATCTTTAGGCCAGGCAGTAAATTTTCTTATATACTCTTCAAGGCGAAACGGCTGGCGCTGTTGCTTTTTCAAATTTTGACACTTTGTTGCTCCTTTCATTCGTTATGACAATTTAAATTATCAACAAGTAAAACAAGCTATACAGGAATTTTTATTTAATATGGCAGTTCCTACCCGGGTCGGATTTCAATGTCCATTTACTAATATTACTTTAGACCTTAAACCTTCTCCAGTTTTCGCCAAACAACCTGTGATTATTGGCGGAAACCTCAGAATGAAACTTACGGGAATTTGAAGAAGAAATGAAAATCTTTAATAAGGCTTTTTATGAAACGATGGTAGGAGGAGATAAATCAGGAAGGCCCTTTCATTTTCCCATTCCCACCATTAATATCACTAAAGATTTTCCTTGGGATGACCCGGCTTTTGATCTTATTTTTGAGGCCTCGGCAAAATACGGCACAAATTATTTCGCCAATTACATTAATTCCGAAATGAAACCAGATGATGTAAGGTCAATGTGCTGCAGGCTTCAGTTTGAGATTTAACCGAACTTTATAACCGAGGCGGCGGAGGATTGTTTGGAGCGGCAGCTTAACTGGCAGTCTCTGGCGTTGTAACAATGAATCTTGCCCAGAATTGGCTATTTGTCAAAAACCAAAAAAGAATTTTTTGAAAGACTTGGGAAAATGATGGATTTGGCAAAAGAGAGTTTGGAGATCAAAAGAAAAACTTTGGAAAATTTTATTGAAAAAGGTCTTTATCCTTATTCAAAATTTTATTTGCAGGGATTAAAAAAACAAGAGGAGGTTATTATGCCAATCATTTTTCAACCATTGGTTTGGTAGGAATGAACGAAGCCCTTTTGAATTTTATTGGGAGAAAATATCGCTTCAAAAAGAGGAAGAAGATTTGCTTTAGAAATTTTAAATTTTATGAGAGAAAAATTAATTGAATATCAAAAAGAAACTGGCAATATTTATAACTTAGAAGCAACGCCAGCCGAATCTACTGCTTATCGTTTCGCTCAAAAAGATAAAGAAAAATATCCGGACATTATTTCGTGCTGGAACAAAAAAAGTTCCTTATTATACAAACTCCAGCCAATTGCCGGTAATTACACCGATGATGCTTTTGAGGCTTTAAAACTTCAAGATGAAATTCAGTGTAAATATACTGGCGGCACAGTTTTACATCTCTTTTTGGGAGAAAGAATTTCTGATATCCAGACGGTTAAAAATTTGATTAAAAAAGTTTTTGAAAATTTCCATTTGCCTTATATCACTTTAACTCCGACTTTTTCAATTTGTCCCAGTCATGGTTATCTGGAAGGAGAACACTTTTTTGTCCGAGAATGCACAATCAAACAGCCTTGCGAAGTTTATTCAAGAGTAGTGGGGTATTTAAGGCCGGTGATCAATGGAATGAAGGGAAACAAGAAGAATTTAAAGAAAGAAAAGAATTCAAAATTACGAAAACTTTAGAATGGTAATCAATGAGCTTAAATGCAAATAGCTGGCATTCAAAAATTAACTCTTATTGATTTTCCGGGTCGCTTGGCGGCCACTGTTTTTCTTACTGGCTGTAACTTTCGCTGTCCTTTTTGTTACAGTTCTGAATTTGTTTTACCGGAAAAAATAAAAAATCAACCAAAAATTTCAGAAATTGAATTTTTTAATTTTTTAAAGGAAAGAAAAGAATTGATTGACGGCGTAGTTTTGTGCGGCGGAGAACCGACAACTACTAAGGGTTTGGTGCCGCTCATTAAAAAAATAAAGAAAATGGGATTTTTGGTAAAATTAGATACCAATGGTTCAGACCCAAAATTATTAAAAAATCTAATTGACCAAAAATTAATTGATTATATTGCAATGGACATTAAAGGGCCAAAAGAAAGATACAGTGATTTTTCCGGAGCAAAAGTTGATATAAAAAAAATCCAAAAAAGCATTGATATTTTAAAAGAAGAGAGAGTTGATTATGAATTTAGAAGCACTATTGTTCCTACTTTACACAAAAAAGAAGATGTAATAGAAATGGCAAAATGGATTAGAGGAGCTAAAAGATACTATTTGCAGAATTTTCGGCCGGAAAAAACAATTAACCCCAAATTTGAAAAAATAAAACCCTATCCTCAAGAATTTCTATTGGAAATTCAAAAAGTCATCGCGCCATTTTTTGAGATTTGTCAGGTAAGGTAATTTTTAAAGAGGTTCGAATCCTACCTCCGGAGCCGATTTCGGCCACTTTCTCAAGAGGGCGGTTTTTTGGTAGAATAGAAGAAAAGGTCATCTACTAAATATAATTAATAAAAATATGAAAAAAATAGTTATTATTATTTTTGTTATCGTTATTTTAGCAGTGCTTGGGCTTTGGGGATGGTATTTTTTCTTGAGAAAACTTCCAGAGGGTGCGGTCTGTAAAAGTACAGAAACCTGTGAAACAGGATTAAAATGCGCGAATAAAATTTGTTCTTCTGGCGAGGCAGGATCAAATTGTGAAATAAAAGCAGATTGTAAAACTAATTTTTGCGTTACCAATAAATGCACTGAAGGAAAAAGAGGTGACCCCTGTATTGCTAAAGTAGATTGTTTAACAAATTATTGCGTAAGTGGTAAGTGTACAGAAGGGAAGAAAAAAGATGTTTGTTCAACATACAAAGACTGCGAAAAAGGATTATTCTGTAAGAAAGAAGTATGTTCCGAACCCCCTTCTTATTCTCAATATTTTAACAAGATTGTTATCTCTAAAATGAAGCTGGGAATGCCACCAGGTCCAAACAATATTCCTATACCGACAACCGAGTTTAAAACAACTGATGCCATAGAAATTGATTTTGTCGGCGTGAAATCCACAGCCAAGGGCGAAGCATATTATGAAGCAATAAATCAGATTACTGGAGAAGTTGCGTTTACTTCCTCAGGCTACAAACAAAAGTTAGAAGGAAGGGACACAGGAACCGGCTCAGATTTACCCAGGATAGTTGGAAAAGGAGAATTTGATTTAAATATCTATTATAACGACGAGATGGTTTATACGACCACAATAAAAGTTACTGATTAGATAATTAGAAGTTCTATTGTTTACAAAAATTAAAAATCTTTATAACGGGCGGTACGCCGCCCGGTATATTGAGCGTCCTACTCACTATAAAACGTAAGCTATTAGAAGGTGGTCTCATCGCCGAATTTTTTAGGTAGTAAAACATGTTTTAATATCCCTCCTTTATTAAAAATTCAGACGAGCAAGGCGTTGGATCAGGGGAGTCAGCTTGTGGATAATACCGCCTTATTGTTGGGGCGGTTTTCTGGTAGAATGGGGTAATATGGAACCAATAATATCCAAGGAAGAATTAGAAAAAATAATGAATGTTAAGGGGGAAATAAGAGGATTAGCATTAAAAAACTACGGAAAATATATTCTTCGGGAAAATAAAAAAGAAGGGCTAAAGAAATTAGAAGAAGCGATGTCAAGCCTCGGTTGTCCGATTAAATACGAAAAGTTAAAAGCGATGGCTTTTTATCCTCTATGGTGGAGTGTTATTACCTTTGTACTTCTTAGAAAGCTTTTTCATTACGATGAACAAAAATTTCAAGAAATGGGAAAGTTTTGTTTTAAGTTTCCTAATATTATAACGATTTGGACAAAATATCTAATTTCTATCGAGAAGGCTGCTAAATTAAGTTCGAAGATGTACAGAATGTACTTTACAGTCGGAGAGTTTACGGTGCCAGAATATAGCGAAGAAAAAAAATATGCAATTCTCAGGCTTAAAGACTATCCTGTTTATCCGATTAACTCGCCGCGTGATTACTGCTATTTTCTTACAGGATATTATTCCAGTATAATCCAGGTAATAACTGGAAAAGAGACAATAGGAGAAGAAACAAAGTGTGTCCACAGAGGGGACGAATATCACGAATTTTTAATAAAGTGGTGATTTAATTGATAATTATATCTAAAAAACAGGTTCTAACCCCAGTAGAACAGCGAAGCTGTCTACGGGGCAGGCATCGTCCAACCAGGGGAGCTGATAATTCCGCCTATTTCTTTGGGCGGTTTTTTGGTAGAATGAGGGAAGGTCGTAACTATAATAGATAAAATCTTAATAAATTAAAATAATGGAACAGAATACTTCACAAAAACCTCAAAAAAGTAAATTTTGGGTTATTGCTAATATTTGGTCATACATCATTGTCTATTTAATTGTTGTTGGAATAATTTGGAGGATAATTTCTTGGCTACTGTCTGGTTTTTTAGGTGAGAATATTCTAAGTATTTTAGAGTGGTTAATTATAGCCGCTGTTTTCTTTTATTCGTCTAAAGTCGGAATAAGAACAGTCCTCAATAAAGCTATTATTCCTAGGGCAGATATTGTTAAAATTAGTATTGGACTAACAATGGTTTTCGTAATAATTCAAACTATTGTAACTGTGATATATGGCCTATTTAATTTTGGCCAGATAGGAAAACTTATTTTTATTGATGTTGTACTTTTCTTTAGCAGCTATTATTGGTTAAAGAAATCTATATTGTAAGTCTTAGATAAAAACCCATTTATTTCATCTAACCAGGTTCTAACATCGTCCAACCAGGGGAGCCAACAAAAATCGCCAAGCAGGCGGTTTTTTGGTAGAATGGGAATATGAAGATTTTAGCATTTCTACACGGAACAACGATAATGCATAAGGGTGGAATGGGGCATAGAAGGGAAGACATAGCTAAACAAGTTACTGAAGACGAAGCATCTGTTCTTGATTTTGCTTCTTATGTTCCTATTGGTAATGCGGTTGAAAAGTTAAAGGGTTGGGAAATGAAGGGTGCAGAAATCATCTATTTAAGTTCTCACGAAAATTCTGATGATGTTGAAAAAGATAAATCAGTTTTAGAAAAATATAATTTTCCAAAAGGACAAATTTTTTATCGCCAAGATGGAGAATCTTATAAAGATATTGCTGAAAAAATTATCCCCGATGTGTTAATTGAAGATGACTGTGAAAGTATTGGCGGAGAAAAAGAAATGACAATCACTTTCGTTAGGCCAGAAATTAAACAAAGAATAAAATCAATTGTAGTAAAAGAATTTGAGGGAATTGACCATTTACCTGATGACCCTCAAAAACTAATTAGTTTGTAAGGCCAAATAGGTTATAACGTCGTCCAATCAATTCCCTTATCTGTCCTAAAGCTACCTCAGGATATTTATATACTTCCTCCCATCTCAAAGTTCTAAAATCGTCCGCTAGAGCGAGCCATCAACATTTTTTATCGAGAGACCGAGAGGCCTAAAAATCGCCAAGAAGGCGGTTTTTTGGTAAAATCAAATAATATGAAAAACAATAAAGGCGTTGCACCAATTTTAATAGTCTTAATAATTATTGGAGTTCTTGCTTTAGGAGGAGGAACGTATTATTTTTTGGTAAAGAAGGCACCAAAACCAGTTGCTTGCACTCAAGAGGCAAAGATTTGTCCTGATGGTTCTGCAGTTAGTCGGACTGGGCCAAATTGCGAATTTGCAGAATGCCCTGCTGCAAAGGCAGACGAAACCACCGATTGGAATACTTACAGAAATGATGAATATGGGTTTGAGATAAAATATCCAAACGAGTGGGAATTTTTAGTGAACGACCCTTATGGTGAAAAATATCCAAGCTTTAGAGATAAAAAATATAATGGAAGTTTTGAGTGGCCTGGGTTAGACATAAACTGGCCGCCAATTTATGGATTAGAAATTTCTAAGACAGAATCAAGATTTTTTAAATTAGAAGATGCGAGAAATGATCTCATAACAATTTCTTTCACCTTGGATCCTAAGATAATTATTGCTACTTGTAAGCTATATTTAGATCCCGACGTAATAAAGATTTGCAACCAAATGCTCTCTACTTTTAAGTTTATTGAAACTGACGAAACAGCCGATTGGAAGACCTATAAAGACGAAAACGTGACTTTTAAGTTTCCTCCAAGGTGGGTAGAAAAACCTATTCTCATTCGTGGTAGCGGATATACTCAAGAGTTCGAAGATCCAGAAAACAAATTTTCATTCACTTTTTCGAGTACTGGGAATTATAGTCAGGTTACTGGTAAACCTTATGCAAATATAGACGAGTATATAAACATGCCGTACAAAGTTAAGGCTGTCGTTATAGATGGGCAAGAAGGAAGACAACCATTGCCTAGAGCTGGAAGTGAAAATATTAACTCTGCTATGTTTTTCTCTAAAGATTCAAAATTTATATACACCTTTGAGCTAAAGACGGGCAATAACGCACTTGATACTTCTGTAAACGACGTTAATGAAGGTCAAAGACTGTTTAATCAAATGCTTTCTAGTTTTAAATTTTTAGATTAAAACAGGTTCTAACATCATCCAACCAAAGCAGTTAAATCCGGCACATAAATCTCTCCAACTTTCATAATCTTGATTCTAACGTCGTTCACGATACGGACGATTATTTTAGTTTAATTTTTTCTGATTTTATTGTGTGATAAGATGAGGAAATGACCGTTTCAAAAATATTCTTGTATTTTTGCCTTTCATTTGTTGGAGGGATTTTTATTGGTTCAATTTTTACCCCGCCCATTTTATTTATATGGACGGGGTTAATTTTAGGACTGATTTTTATTTCGGTTTTATTTAAGCGCAAAAAGCTCGTTATCGTTGGTTTTTGTATTTTATTTTTGGTTTTAGGAATTTGGCGATACGAAACGACGGAATTAAGAATTATGAAATCCGAATTAAGACAATTTAACGACTCTGAAGAAAAAATTACCTTAATTGGAGTTATCTCAGATGAGCCAGATTTGAAAGAAAAAAGCCAAAAATTGACGATTGAGGCCGAGAGTTTAAATGGAACGAGAATAGAAGAAGGAAGGGTTTTAATAACCGTTTATCGTTATCCCGAATATAAATATGGCGATAAATTAAAAGCCGTCGGAAAATTAAAAACGCCCTCAGACGACATTAACGGCTTTAATTACAGAGATTATCTTAAAAAAGATGGAATTTATTCGGTAATGGATTTCCCAAAAATGGAATTAATCGGCCAGGGCTTTGGAAATCCGGTAATGAAAACTCTTTTTTCTTTTAAAAATAAATTTAAAGAAACCGCTCAACAATTTATTTCGCCGCCTCAAGAAGGAGTTTTAGAGGCTTTAGTTTTTGGCGATGAAGAAAATATATCAAAGGAATGGAAAGATAAATTAAATTTTACCGGTACCCGCCATATTACGGCAGTTTCTGGGATGAATATTACAATTATTTCCGTTCTTCTTTTAAATTTTCTTTTAGCGCTTGGTTTATGGAGATCAGCAGGCTTTTTATTTTTCAATTATTCTATTAATTTTATATATTTTAATGATTGGCGCTCCGGCTTCGGAGTAAGAGCTGGAATTATGGCCGGGGTTTTTCTAACGGCCCAGCATTTTGGCAGAATGTCAGCCGCCTCCCGAGCGGTTGTTTTTGCTTCAACCTTTATGCTCCTTTTAAATCCCTTGCTTTTAAAATTAGACGTTGGTTTTCAACTTTCTTTTTTGGCAATTTTAGGAATGATTTATTTACAGCCGATTTTTTCCGATTTTTTAAAGAAAGTTCCCAACTTTAAATTCTTTCCTTTAAAAACTACGCTCTCCGCCACCCTATCAGCTCAAGTTTTTACTTTACCAATTTTAGTTTATAATTTCGGCTACATTCCTTTAATTTCGCCAATTGCCAATATTTTAATTGTTCCATTTTTAGCGCCGATTACTATTTTAATTTTTGTTTTTGGATTATTTGGAATGATATTTGGGCCCTTAGGATATATTTTATCTTGGCCAACTTGGCTTTGTTTAACTTATATTATTGGCGATAGTTGATTGGTTTTCAAAATTTCCTTTTGCCTCTTTAACCATGAAAAATCTCCATTGGCTTTGGCTGATAATTTTTTATATAATTTTAGGAATTATTACTTGGCGATTGCAGAAAAGCCAAAGATTAAAATTTTTACAATATTAATGGTAAAATTAAATAATTATGAGAAAAGCTTGGATAATATCTGTTAATATGGGGTATGGACATCAGAGAACTGCTTATCCTTTAAAAGATTTGGCTTTTGAGGGGAAAATCATCAACGCTAATGATTATCAAGGAATTCCGGAAAAAGACAGAAAAATCTGGGAATCAATGAGAAATTTTTATGAATTTATTTCAAATTTTAAAAAAGTTCCTTTAATCGGTGAATTTATTTTTTTTATTTTTGATCAGTTTCAAAAAATTCATCCTTTTAATCCCGAAAAAGATTTATCCAAACCCAATTTTCAATTAAAACAAAATTACTCTTTAATTAAAAACGGATGGGGAAAAGACCTTATATTCGACTTAAATTGCAAGTTGAAAGATCAATTACCGATAATTTCCACTTTTTTTACGCCGGCTTTTATGGCTGAATTTTTTAATTATCCGGGAGAAATTTTTTGCGTTGTTTGCGATGCCGATATTTCAAGGCATTGGGCTTCTCTTAATCCAAAGTTAAGTAAAATTAAATATTTTGCGCCAACAGAAAGAGTGGTTGAAAGATTAAAACTTTATGGGGTAAAGTCGGAAAATATTTTTTTAACGGGATTTCCCTTGCCATTAGAAAACATTGGCAGTAATCCGCAAAACGGAATGGAAATATTAAAAGAAGATTTAAGATATCGGATTTTAAATTTAGATCCCAAAAAAAATATTTTGAAAAATATAAAATATTAATTGAAAATAATTTTGGAAAATTACCGGAAAAATCCGACCATCCATTAACCTATATTGTTTTCGGTTGGTGGAGCCGGAACCCAAAAAGAAATCGGGATTAAAATTGTTAAAAGTTTGGCTAGAAAAAATTAAAGACGGCGAAATAAAAATAATTTTATCGGCAGGCATAAGAGAAAAAGTTAAAGAATATTTTGAGAAAAATATTAAGAAATTAGGCTTTAGATAAAAAAATTGAAATAATTTTTGAAAGAGATATTGAAGATTATTTTCAAAAATTTAATCACACTTAAGAAAAACAGATATTTTATGGACAAAACCATCAGAACTTTCTTTTTATTCGGCTTTGGGATTACCGATTATTATTGCTCCGACAGTCGGCTCTCAGGAAGAATTTAATAAAAGATGGCTTTTAAAATCGGGCTTCGGGATTTTACAAGAAAATCCAAATTATACAGCAGAATGGCTTTTTGACTGGTTGGAACAAGGGATATTTAGCCGAAGCCGCCATGCAAGGATTTATTGAAGGCGAAAAATTAGGAACTTATAATATCCAAAAAATAATTAAAATGCTCTGGTTATTAGTTACAATTTTAGCTTATTTTTTTCTTGCGGTTTCTCTTTTTGGCGATAAATATCTTTTAGCGGGATATTCCCAACCCTAAAGTTTATTCTTTTTATGTTGGAATTTTGAGTATTTTTGTTTTAATATTTAATTCCTTTTGGATTTTTTCTTCCATCGCCATTAGCAAATTTTTCTATCTTTTTTTAGCAGGGATCGATTTTTATTATCGGTCTTTATCTTTATTATTCATTGGTTAAGAGAATTTGAAGTTTCAAGTAGTCGTACCAGCCATTGGTGGGATTTTACCGATATTCACTTTTGTATTTATGTATATTTTTTCAGACGGGGAGAGAATACTTTTCTTTTTAAGAAGTTATCGCTTTTATATTATTGATTTTAGGAAGTGTTTTAATGGTTATTGAGAAAGCAAAAAATATTTTTGGAAATCTTTTATTTTTTCATTGGGAGCTGCTTTTTATTTTGCTTTGTACTTTTGTTTTAACTAAATTTGTTTATATTGCCTTAGCCTTTTATCAATGGCTTTATTTGGATAAGATTTGGCGGTTTTTTAGCAGCTTTATTGTTTTTATTTTTCAAAGAAGTAAGAAAAGATATTTATCAAACGCAAGATTTAAATTTAAAAAAAACGGGAATTTTTTTCGGCAATCAGATAGTAGGCAGTTCAGGCGCTATTTTACAAAACTGGGCGATTGCTTTAGCACCTTTAGTTTATGTTGCCTTTATTAATGCTCTTCAAGGGATTCAATATGTGTTTTTGTTAATTTTTACCGTTTTATTTTCTTTGAAATTTCCTCAAGATTTTAAAAGAAGAAATTTCCAGAAAAATTATTCTTCAAAAAATTATTGCTATTTTATTAATTGGAGGAGGATTAGTTTTATTAGCTATTAAGTAAAATGATTAAAAAAATTTTAAAAGAAATTATATTAATAATTTTATTTCTTATGGTAATTTTTGCTGTTTATTTTCTTACTGGCAGTCCTCCTCAGGAAAAAAATATAACCTGGGGAGTTAATTTTTCCCAAAAACACGCCCAAAATCTGGGGCTAAACTGGAAAGAAACTTATTCAGCCTTACTTGATGATTTAGGGATTAAGAATTTGAAAGTTGCCGCTCATTGGGATTTGATTGAACCGGAAAAAGACAAATATTATTTTGAGGATTTGGATTGGCAGATAAAAGAAGCTGAAGAGAGGGGAGGAAAAATTCTTTTAGTAATCGGCATGAAAACTCCGCGCTGGCCAGAATGCCATATTCCTGACTGGGCAAAAAATTTAAATAAAGAAGAACAACAGGAAAGAATATTAAAACTGATTGAAAAAATCGTTTTAAGATATCAATATTCTTTGGGAATTAAATATTGGCAGGTTGAAAATGAACCATTTTTTCCTTTTGGAGAATGTCCGTGGGTTGATAAAGAATTCTTGAAAAAAGAAATAGCTTTGGTAAAATCACTTGATACGCTAAAAAGACCGGTTATAATATCTGACAGCGGAGAGGGTTCTTTCTGGATTCAGGCGGCAAAAATCGGCGATATGGTCGGGACAACAATGTATAAAAAAGTTTGGGTCCGCCAAATCGGCATTTATATTCATTATCCTTTCCCTCCAGCTTTTTATTGGAGAAAAGCCGAAATTATTAAAAAATTTTTCAAAAAAGAAGTAATTTGCGTTGAGCTTCAAGCTGAACCCTGGGGACCAAAACTTTTATATGATTTATCTCTTTCAGAACAAGAAAAAACAATGAATTTGGAGCAATTTAAAAAAAATATTGAATTTGCCAAAAAGACCGGATTGACAGAATTTTATTTATGGGGAGGAGAATGGTGGTATTGGATGAAAGAAGAAACAAAATCAGCCGGAAATTTGGGAAGAAGCAAAAAAATTGTTTTAATATACGTATTAATATATGGATGACTATTATTTGAAAATAGGACGGGCTTCGGATTTAAAAAATAAAAAAGAAAGGATAATTTATCGTTTTTTCGAGATCTTACCAGGGATTTTGAGTTGGTTAACTTTGTTCTTGGCGGTTTTTCTTTCCTGGTTGAAGCCCGTTTGGGCTTCTTTCTTTATTATTATTTTTGTCATTTATTGGTTGTTTAGAACCCTATATTTTACTTTTCATCTTCAGGCTTGTTATCGGCAAATGAGGGAAAATGAAAAAACCGATTGGTTAGAAAAAACTAAATAAATCGGGCAAGGACTGGCAGAATATTTATCATTTAATTGTTTTGCCGATGTACAAGGAACCCCTTGAAGTTGTCAAAGGAAATTTCAATTCTTTGTTAAAATCCGATTGGCCTAAAGAAAAAATAATTGTGGTTCTAAGCTGCGAAGAAAAAGGCAATAGGGAAGCGGCAGAAATTATTAAAAACGAATTTAGTGATAAATTTTTTAAATTTTTATTGACTTTTCATCCAGCAAATTTACCGGGTGAAATCCCGGGCAAAGGTTCTAATGAAACTTGGGGAGCAAGAAAAGCTAAAGAGTTAATTATTGATAACTTGAAGATTCCTTATGAAAACATTATTGTTTCTTCTTTTGACGTTGATACCTGCGTTTTTCCGAAATATTTCAGTTGTTTAACATATTATTATTTAACTCAAAAATATCCTACTCGCTGCAGTTTTCAGCCGGTTCCTCTTTTTATCAATAATATCTGGCAAGCGCCGCCCATTTCTCGAATTTTTGCCTTTTCAGCTTCTTTCTGGGAAATGATGTGTCAGGAAAGGCCGGAAAAACTGATAACTTTTTCTTCTCACTCAATGAGTTTCAAAGCCTTGGTTGACGTTGATTTCAGGCAGATTAATGTTGTTTCTGATGATTCGCGTATTTTCTGGCAGTGTTTTTTAAAATATAACGGAGATTATCGAGTTATTCCTTTGTATTATCCGATTTCGATGGATGCCAATGTTGCCCCGACTTTTTTGAAAACAATGAAAAATGTTTATTTGCAGCAGAGAAGATGGGCTTACGGGGTTGGAGACATTGCCTATTCTTTTTTCGGTTTTTTAAAAAATAAAAAAATTGCTTTTTCCAAGAAATTTTCTCTGGGTTTTACCCTTTTTGAAACCCATTGGTCTTGGGCGACTACTTCTTTTTTGGTATTCCTGTTGGGTTGGTTGCCCCTTATTTTGGGAGGCGACGAATTCAGACAAACCGTTATTTCTTATAAATTACCCAAATTTACCAGCTATATTTTGACTTTGGGAATGATCGGATTGATAGGTTCGGCTTATTTCAGCGTTCTTTTACTTCCGCCAAAACCCATTGAATTGGGCCGGAAAAAATATTTATTTTTTATTTTAGAGTGGTTTTTACTACCTTTCATTATGATTTTCTTTACTTCTTTACCCGCTTTAGATGCTCAAACCAGATGGATTTTCGGAAAATATCTGGGGTTTTGGCCGACGCCAAAGATGCGAAAATAAGAACCTCGCTTCGCGAGAACCTTGATCCTAACGGATTAAGAACTTCCGATTTTATCGGAAAACCTTGATCCTACGCGTGTTTTAAGAACCTCGTTTTGCGAGAATTATTCTAAAAAATAATATGCTTTCCATAATTATTCCAACTTTAAATGAAGAAAATTACCTCCCTTTTTTGCTTAAATCTTTAAAAAAGCAAAAATTGGACGTTGAATTTGAAATTATCGTGCTGATGCCGGTTCAGAAGATAAAACCATTGACGTTGCCAAATCTTTTGGATGTAAAGTTGTTTCGGGAGGATTTCCGGCAAAAGGAAAAAATGAGGGGGCAAAAGCCGCTCAAGGAGATTTGATTTTATTTTTAGACGCCGATACATTTTTAGCTGAAAATTCTCTTGAAAAATTATTAAAAGAATTCAAAGAAAGAAAATTAGATATTGCTTCTTTTCTCTTAACTTCTTTTCATAAGTTTCATAATCTTTCTTATAAAATACTTTTTAATTTTCCTTCTTTAATTACTGAAAAATTTTTACCTCAAGCAATGAATGTTATTTTAGTAAAAAGAGAACTCCACCAGAAAATCGGAGGATTTAATGAAGAGGTAAAAATTGGCGAAGAGTTGGATTATGTCAGAAGAGGAGCGAAATTCGGGAAATTCGGCGTTTTAAGATCAGCTAAAATTTTCGCTTCCCCTCGAAGATTTGAAAAAGACGGCTGGTTTATCACTTGGTTTAAATACTTTCTATGCCAGCTTCATATGATTTTTTTAGGTCCTGTAAAATCAGATATTTTGAAATATCGTTTTAATCATTATTTGCAAAAATCAAAAAATAAATTATAATTACTATATAATATACTATTATAATTAATACACTATGTACGAATTACCAAAATTTGAAATACCAAAATTAAAAGCGCCGAATTTCTGGCGAGGTAAGGGTTTTTTAATTTTCTTAATAATTCTAATCTCTTTTATTTTCGGCGGAGTAGGAGGGTTGCTTTCCGGGGGTTATTTTTATTCCGACATAAAGAGTTTTTTGAGTAAATTAATTTTTGAATCTTCAGAAATGCCTACAATTGAAGGGCAAAAAAACTATACCGCCCAAACTACTCAAGAAGAGGCGATAATCAAAACAGTGAACGAGACATCGCCGGCTGTGGTCAGCATTATTATTACAAAAGACCTGCCGATAATAGAAGAATATTATATTAATCCTTTTGGTTCCGATTCTCCCTTTGACATCCAAATTCCCCAATATCGCCAAAAAGGCACCCAAAAACAAGAGGTTGGCGGCGGTTCGGGTTTTATTGTTTCTTCAGACGGAATGATTTTGACAAATAAGCACGTCGTTTCAGATGAAAAAGCCGATTACACCGTTTTAACCAATGACGGCAAAAAATATCCGGCAAAAGTTTTAGCTAAAGATCCGGTTCAGGATTTAGCCATAATTAAAATTGAAGGAAGTAATTTTCCGGTAGTAAAATTGGGAGATTCTTCTAAATTACAAATCGGCCAAACGGTTATTACAATTGGTAATGCCTTGGGTGAATTTAGAAATACGGTTTCGGTCGGAGTAATTTCAGGTTTAGGCAGAACAATTACGGCTTCTGGCGGCGATTTGGTTGAAACCATTGAAGATGTTATCCAGACGGATGCGGCAATAAATCAGGGTAATTCAGGCGGTCCTCTTTTAAATTTAAAAGGAGAGGTAATCGGGGTAAATACGGCCACGGTTTCGGGGGCTCAAAATATAGGTTTTGCCATTCCCATAAATAAGGGCAAAAGAGATATTGAACAGGTTAAAGCCAAAGGAAAAATTACTTATCCCTTTTTGGGAGTAAGCTATATTTTAATTAATGAAAAAGTCAAAGAAGAAAATAATTTGCCGGTAGCTGAAGGCGCTTGGATAACTGCAGGGCAGCAGGGGGGGTCAGCTATTTACTCCGGTTCTCCGGCTGAAAAAGTTGGCCTGAAAGAAGGAGATATAATTTTAGAATTTAACGGAGAAAAAATTACCAGCGAAAATACTTTAGCTAAAATTATAATGAAATATAATCCCGAAGATAAAATAACCCTGAAGATTTTAAGAGACGGTAAAGAAAAAATATTTGAAGTTACTCTAAGCGAAAGAAGCCAATAATATAACTTTAGAGTGGAATTTTGACCCGCCCCTTTTAGTGGCGGGTTTTGCTAAATTCTACTATAGCGTTGACTTTTGAGAAAATTTTTAATAAAATATCATTATGAACGGCGCTAATTTCACGCATAAAGCTCAGGAGGCGATATTATCTGCTCAAAATATCGCCCAAGAAAGAGGCCAGCAACAAATTGATGCTTTGCATTTGCTTTTTGTTTTGCTTTCACAAGAAGAAAGCGTGGTTTCAAATTTGCTCCAAAAAATAGGGACGGATATTGAAGATTTAAAAAAGAAGACAAAACAGGCCTTAGAGAAAATTCCAACCATTGTTGCTCCCCAAGCTTTCGGTCAATTTTATCTGACCCAAGATATGGCAAAGGTTTTAGAAAGAGCCAGACAGGAAGCGATGAAGATGGGCGATGAATTTATTTCTGTTGAACATTTATTTTTAGCTCTTCTGGATACCGAAACCAAAGCCAAAGAAATTTTAGGTAAAGCTACTTTTTTGCAACCAGGCGGAGGGCCTACAACTTTAGAATTTGGGAAATTAGATTATAATAATTTTTTAAAGCAATTAGCTCAGATTAGAGGCGGACAGAGAATTACCGACCCGGAACCCGAATCAAAATACCAGGTAGTTGAGAAATATGCCAGAAATTTAACCACTCAAGCCAAACAGGGAAAATTAGACCCGGTAATCGGCAGGGAAAATGAAATTCGGAGATTAATGCAGGTTTTATCTAGAAGGACAAAAAATAATCCAGTTTTAATTGGTGAAGCCGGAGTGGGAAAAACAGCTATTGTTGAAGGTTTGGCCCAGAAAATTGTTTCTGGTCAAATGCCGGAGTCATTAAAAAATAAAGAAATTATTGCTTTGGATTTGGGGGCAATGATTGCCGGTACGAAATACCGAGGAGAATTTGAAGACAGAATGAAAGCCCTTCTTAAAGAAATTAATCGAGCAGCTGGAAACTACATTTTATTTATTGATGAACTTCATACTTTGGTCGGGGCGGGAGCGGCTGAAGGAGCGATTGATGCTTCAAATTTATTAAAACCAGCTCTATCCAAAGGCGAGTTAAGGGCAATTGGCGCCACCACTTTAAAAGAATATCAAAAATATATTGAAAGAGACCCCGCTTTAGAAAGAAGATTTCAGCCAATTTATGTTTCAGAACCTTCAATTGAAGACACCATTACCATTTTAAGAGGGATTAAAGAAAAGTATGAAATGCATCACGGAGTAAAAATTACCGATCAGGCTCTTATAGCCTGCGCTCAATTGGCGGCCAGATATATTACCGACAGATTTTTGCCCGACAAAGCCGTTGACTTGATGGATGAAGCAATGAGTTCTTTGAGATTGGAAATTGAATCGGAACCCGCAGAATTAGAAAACTTGAAAAAAGAAATTCAAAAATTGGAAGTTGAAAAACAAATTATTAAAAATAAAAAAATCGCTGAAACAGAAAAAGTCATTTCAAGACAATTGGCCGATTTGAAAGAAAAAACAAAAGCACTTGAGACTAAGTGGAAGCTGGAAAAAGAAACGATTGCTAAAATCAAAAATTTTAAAAAAGAAATAGAAAATCTGAAGTTTGAAGTGGAAAGAGCGGAAAGCGAAGCTAATTTACAAAAAGTAGCCGAATTAAAATACGGCAAAATACCCCAGCTTTTGAAAGAATTAGCGGCAACCGAAAGAAAGCTGATTCAGTTTCAGAAAAAGAGGCCGATTTTAAAAGAAAAAGTTTCTGAAGAAGAGGTGGCGAAAGTAGTTTCAAGATGGACGGGAATTCCGGTAACTCAACTTTTGGAAGCAGAAGCAAAAAAATTAGAAAAAATGGAAGAAATAATTTCAAAAAGAGTAATCGGGCAGAAGGCGGCACTATCGGCTATTTCCAATGCCATCAGACGAGCCAGGGCTGGAATTTCAGAAGAAAACAGGCCTTTGGGTTCTTTTATGTTTTTAGGGCCGACCGGGGTAGGGAAAACCGAAACTGCTAGGGCTTTGGCTGAGTTTTTATTTAATGACGAAAATGCCTTAATTAAATTGGATATGTCAGAATATATGGAAAAACACACCGTTTCAAGAATGATAGGCTCTCCGCCAGGCTACGTGGGTTATGAAGAGGGCGGTCAGCTAACTGAAAAAATAAGAAGACGACCTTATTCAGTGATTTTGCTTGATGAGATTGAAAAAGCTCACCCCGAAGTATTTAATATTTTACTTCAAATTTTGGAAGACGGCAGATTGACCGATGCCAAAGGCAGAACAGCTTCTTTCAAAAATACCATTTTAATTATGACTTCAAATGTGGGTTCGGAAATTATTGCCAAAGAAGCTGCTTTGGGTTTTGTCGGCGGTGACGAAGAAAAAAGTGCCAGAGAGTCTTTAAGAGAGAAAGTAATAGCCGCTCTAAAAGAAAATTTCAGGCCAGAGTTTTTAAATAGAATTGATGAAATTGTTATCTTTGATTATTTGGGAAAATCAGAAATAGAGAAAATAGTTGAGTTGGAGCTTCAAAAAGTGGCAGAACGTTTGGAAAACAAAAAAATCAGGATTAAAGTTACAGAACCGGCAAAAGAATATTTGGCCGAAAAGGGTTTTGACCAGAATTTGGGAGCCCGACCTTTGAAAAGACTGATTCAAAGAGAAGTTTTGGATCCTTTGGCTTTAAAAATTGTTTCCGGCGAAATTAAAGAAGAAGAGGGGGTAACCGTTGATTTAGAACAAGAAAAAATTGTTTTTAGAACAGCTAAAGATTTAATTAAAACTCAACCCAAAAGAGCAAAAGTTGCCGTTTAATAAAAATGAAAAACGCTTTGAAAATTTTAGCTATTTTTATTTTCGGGATTTTCGGCGGAATTTTCGCTGATCAAATTTTATGGCCTTATTTCATTGAGAGGCCGCTTTTTTATCAATATCGATTAGAACAAAGCCCTATCTATGTAACAGAAAAAAAGGAAGTTATTGTTCAAGAAAATACCGCCCTAACCTCAGCTATTGAAAAAGTAGAGAAAGTGGTGGTTGGGATAAAAACCACAACCGCAAGCCAAAAAATTTTAGAGGGTTCGGGTTTAATTGTTACTTCAGACGGCTTAATAGTAACTTTGGCTAATTTAATTCCCCAAGGCTCAACCCCTGCTTTATATATTGATAATGAAAAACTTTCATTTAAGGTTTTAAAAAAAGATACTAAGAGTCAATTTAGTTTTAATAAAAGTGGAAAAAAGCACTTTGCCGACAATAAGCTTTGCTGATTTTGGGAAAATTAAAATTAGGAGAAAGAGTTTTTTTAGTGGGAACAGAATTTGAAAAGCAAGGCGTTAAAAAAATAGTCAATGAAGGAATTGTTAAAAGCTTTGACGAAGAATCAATTGAAACAAATATTTCTGAAAAAAATACGCTATCTGGCTCTTCTTTATTTGATATAGAAGGCAATGTTTTGGGTCTAAACACAATTGATACGACAGGAAATGTTATTTCTATTCCCATTACAAAAATCAAAGAATTTGTCGGTTTTTAGGATTTTTTTATTTGCTTTAGTAATTAAAAACCCTTCTCAAAGAAGGGTTTTGATTTAACTACCAATTCAAATCGGGGGCGATGAAGTCTATATTTTTTTTCAGATGAGGAACAATTTCAGCCACCGAACAATCGTAGAAGTCTCTGGCATTAATAATTTTTTTCCCATAGAGATGAAGAACGTCATCGTCGGTCATAAGGGATAATACGATTACAGGGTCGACGTCTTCAATTAATTCAGTTTTAGACAAGAAAGAATAAACTCTTCCCAGAATCTCAGAGCTGTTTTGCAGATTAACCAGTCTGTAAACTTTATCCATCTTTTTTTTGAGCTCGGCGAAGATTTTTGCTCGTTCAGAAGTTTCAAAAGAAACATCTCCTTTTTCCGCTGATTCTTGGCAAAGACCCTCTATTAAAAATACCAATCGTTCACGTTGGTTTTTGCCACACTCGAGAATCAGCTTTTCAATATCAGGGAAATCGTCTAAATCCAAGATTCTCGTTCTTTTGAATACATCGCTGATATCGGCCAAGGTAAAGCTGATTTTGTCAGCATACCTTACTGTCTTAGCTTCTGCAAAAACATCATTATTTCCGGAGTGGTTCAAAATTCCTTCTTGAACTTGATGACTTAGATTCAATCCTTCGCCTTGCCGTTCAATACTTTGAGCTACGACAACACCGAATACCGCATGGCGAAAATTTTTGCCCGTAATTTCAGAAATAAAAACTTCGCCAAGATGGCCGAACGGCGGGTGTCCGAGGTCGTGACCGTAAGCAATCGCGCGGCATAAATCTTCATTAAGCCCTAAAATCTTGGCAATAATTGTGGCGGTAATCGCCACTTCAAAGGTATGGGTGAGACGTTTTCTTACGTGAGCATTAACAATTGCCGTGAGAACCTGGGTTTTGGCGCCAAGCCTCCTTAGTGCTTTGCTCGGCAGCAATTTTCCTTCAGCATCGAGGGAAAAATTATTTCTGCCCAGAATCATCCATTGGTCTTCATCTAATTCAATTGGTTTTCGTCTTCGCGCCGCTTCATCAGGCGTTCTTTTGTGAGAGAGACATCCTGAGCAACTTTTCAATTTTTCATTAAATACAGACATTTCTTCCTCCTGTTTTCACTAACTTTGAATATTTGGATGTAAAGTTTCCGTTTTTATCTTAATGATAAATTAATAAAATGTCAAGCATCTTATTGACTTTTTATTTATTATATTTTATACTAACTTAGTAAAAAGATAATATTAAATTTTTATGTCTAGCATATCTAAAGAAAATTTAATAAAAATAAGAAAAGTGGAGCGTTCAATAAATAAAAACCTGTTTTTAATTTGCGTCTTTATTACGGTAATAGTAATGATTATGGTTATGATAGAATTTTTCAGCCGGGGAACATTTTTCCCTTCCCGAGTGGGTTTCTTTTATGTCGGAGTTTTATTTATTTACTCTGTCCATAAAGAAATGTTAAGGTGGTTGGAAGAAAAAGGGGTAGACAGACAGGGAGAATATTTTCTTTATTCTTGGATTGGTTTGACCACTCTATTTTATGTTATTAATTTTTTAACAAAGGATTATTTTCGTATTTCTTTAGAGGGAAAGCCCACAGAATGCATGTCAGTGATTTCCGTTATCACTTTGGAAGTCGGAGCTATTTTTCTTCTTGCCAGATTGTCTAAAGTTATAAAAACTATTTTAATGAAAAGAGAAAAGTAGATTAATTTTAAGAAAATTAAAATAAAATCGTCTCATCGCTTGCAGTGGGGCGATTTTTGATTCTCTTTCATTCTTGTAGAATTTAAGGGGGCGCGGTAAAATAAAAAAATGAAATTTTCTGAATATACAATAAAGAACATTTAAGAGAAATTAATATGCGTTATTTTAGACTTTTTCTAACACTTGTTTTAATAATTGTTGCTTTCTTTATAATTTCTTCCAAATTTAAAGGGATTTATTATGATATCCCCTCGCTTTTAAAGGAAGTAAATAAGCCGCTTTTACTTTTCTTAGTCTTATTTCAAGCCGTTAATTATTTCGGAGACAGTTGGCTGTCGCAGACTTTATTGGCCATAGCGGGGTTCAGGGTTAAATTCAGAGATGCTTTTAAAATTGCCATTTTGGGGGTTGTTGGAAATCATGTAGCGCCTTTTATCGGCGGGACAATAGTTACTTTTTATTCTTATAAAAAATTAAGAATTCCGGCGGCTGTGGTTTCTTTCTTGGTTTTTACCTGGACGCTTTTCATCTGGCTGAATTATATTCTGTTTTTTTTATTGAGTTTAATATTTCTTCCAAGCTTAGTATTTAACTTCGTTTCTTTTAAAAGTATTTTTATAATTTTTATAGGAGTTGTTTTAATTTTAGCTATTTTTTATATTTTATTTAGAAGGAGAGGAAAATACTTTATTCGGTTTTTAAATTTTTTCTCAAAACCAATAACTAAAATTATCACTTTTTTCAATAAAAAATTTTTATTAAAACCGAGGTTATTTGAAAATTTCATTTCCGAATTTCATCAATCATTCGCCTTTTTATTAAAAAACAAGAATAAAATTCCCAAGGTATTATTTTTTTCCTTTTTATTCTATATTGGAGACGTCCTTACTTTATATTTTTCTTTTTTAGTTTTTGGTTTTCAGCCGAATTTAACTCTTTTAATCTTTGGTTATACTCTTTCTTTAGTTTTGACCGTTTTTACTTTAATGCCTGGAGCTCCGGGAGTAATGGAGGCGTCCTTGATAATGGTTTTTATTAAACTCGGACTACCGGCCCACATCGTTCTTTTCGCTTCTCTCTTATTCAGAGTCTTTTCTTATTGGTTGCCGCTGCCCTTCGGGATATTTTCTTACTGGAGACTTAAAAAATTAAGCGAAAAAGAAAAATAATTGATATTCGGCTCATTCCATCAAGGTGAAATGAGTTTTTATATATTTCAGATAAAACAGTCACCAGAGGACTTTTATTTGGCTTTTTTTATGGTATAATAAAAAATAAATTAAATAATTTAAATTATGAATAAAAATACCGTCTTAAAAATTTTTGGAGCAGTTTTTTTAGTTATTTTGATAGGAGCAATTATTTATTTTTTTGGGATAAAAAAAGAAGAAAAAATTGACAAAACAAAAATCTTGGAAGATATAAAAAAAATAACGGGTATGGACCTTACTTTGATGGATCAAGTGATTAAATGGAATACAAGAAAAGGAGAATTAACATTAGACGGAAAGGGTTATTACTATCTGGATTTATTAAAGGCGCCAAAACTCATGAAAATATTTGAAGATTTGGATAAATTTTTCAAAGATAATAAATTTGAGAAAGATTCCCGTAATAAAGATGTAAACAGCGACGAGCAAAGCGTGATAAAGTATAAAAAAAGTAATATTGTTTGTATTCTCAACAGAATTGATAATAAAGAAAATAACTCTTCATTAAGTATTAGTTGCGCCGATGTAAATGAGATAATGTGTAATTTTAATTCTAATTGCGGTAAAGAATGTAAGACGGATTCAGATTGTGATATAAGATTGGATAGTTGCCAAAGGAAAACCATTTGCGTAAATAAAAATTATAAATTCTACAGTGAATGTGATAATCCCTCTAGTTTAATCAAAGACATTGATTTTAAGATTCAGAAATGCCAGTGTATAAAGAATCAGTGCGAGCCATATTTCCCATATTTACAGCCGACGCCAACGCCAGCGTCGTAAAATTTGCAAAATTTTTAAAATAATTTTACATTAATAAAACATAGAATGTATGGAGGTTTCAAATAAAACAATTGAAATTGAAACTAAAGGCGAGTTGGATTTTATTGATATAACCCAGCAGGTAAAAGATTTTATTAAAGAAAGCAAAATTAAAGATGGCCTTATTAATATCCAAAGTCCTCATACTACCGCTGCCATTGTTGTTAATGAAAATGAACCATTATTGATTGAGGATTTCAAAAAACATCTTGGGCAAACCGCTAGCCAAAGTCTGGATTATAAACACAACGATTTTACTATTCGAACGGTAAATATGTGCCCCGACGAGTGCGCTAATGGTCATGCTCATTGTAGAGCTTTACACCTACCAGTTTCAGCAATTTTAAATTTATTCAACGGAGAAATACAGTTAGGGCAATGGCAAAGGATTTTTTTCGTTGAACTAGATAGACCTAAAAAAAGAAAGGTCCAATTTCAAATTCTTGGAGTTTAAAATTTGGTTTAATAAAAAAACAGAAATTTATGAGAAAAAGCGAAACGCTAATTTTTATAATTATTTTACTGTCTTTTGCCGTTGCTTTTTATCTTTATCCTTACTTTCCCGAAAGAATGGCTTCTCACTGGAATATAAAAGGCGAAGTTGACGGCTATATGTCAAAGTTTTTGGGATTATTTTTAATGCCATTTATTTTACTTGGTTTTTGGCTGCTTTTTGTTTTAATTCCGAGAATAGACCCCTTGAAAGAGAACATTGAAAAATTCAGAAAATATTTTGACGGCTTTATACTGCTTATAGTTTTATTTATGGCTTATATATATTCGCTGACCATTTTCTGGAATTTTGGCATCAGATTTGATATGGGTCAGCTTTTAACGCCCGCTATTGGGATACTCTTTTTTTATTGCGGTTTTTTGGTGGAAAATGCCAAAAGAAACTGGTTTATCGGAATAAGAACACCCTGGACTTTAAGTAGCGACAGGGTTTGGGAGAAAACTCACAAATTAGGTGGAAAATTATTTAAAATCGCAGGAATAATTGCTTTTTTGGGATTATTTTTGCCGAATTATTCATTCTTTTTTATTATATTTCCTGTGCTTCTTTTGACGGTTTACACTATTTTTTATTCCTATTTTGAATATAAACGAGAAATGAAACCCTTATGAGCGATTTTTTAATTATACGAATACCATTTAATAGACCTGATAAACCAGAGATTGTTAAATTTTTAACCAATGTTCCCATTCATTGGAGGAAATATTTAAAAGAAGTGGCAAAAAAAGAGAAAAAAGCAGGAAGATATCTCGTTGCTAATCTTAAATATGAGTTAGATTATTTTTATCCCAGAAGAAAAGAGAAAACTTATAAAAAAACAGAAAGAAAAACAGAAAAATAATCCAGAAACTAAAACTTTGTTAAACTACTTCAAGCTTATTAAGGGCTTGATTTTTTTATGGGGAAGTTGACAATTGACGAATTATTATAATGGAATATAATTTAATTGCTGCTTCCCTTTGCTAGGGAGGGAAGTGGCCGTTGCCCCTCCTAAGCAGTCCTTGCGATAGAGTGACCACTGTCGCAAGGGCGCAAATTATGAGGTATAGTCCTCTTTTTATATAGCTCCTTTTTTCAAGCCCGTGAGGGCTTGATTTTTTAAAAAAGATAATATAATCTTTAAATAGCACAAAGGAGGGTGAAATTAAAAATGTGTTGGAAAAAGAAAAAGACAGACTCGGCAGCGCCTAAAAAAATATGCCTCACTTGCGGACAGGAATTAAAAGATTCAGATGCGCAATTGAAGCATCATTCGGAAACTGGTCACAGCTCCTACAGAGTAGCATTAAGGAGGAAGTAAATGGCTACAAAAACATTTTCTGTATATGAATCAATAGAGATATCAAAGAAAAAGCTAAAAAAACATTCTCGGCGGAAAACCCTTTCAGTTGAAGACGCCATAACCATAATTCGTTATACCGATCCTGTCCCTTTGCCATATGGTGTGATGGCAAATGATTTGCTTAAAGAGATGGAAAAAAAGAAAGATATTCAAATTGAAAGGATAAACGGCGAAATCACTGGCAAGAGTAAAATAACATTAATGAATTAAGTGTAATCAACGCATCATCTTGGCGGGGCGTACAACTAAGTTGCTCCGCTTTTTTATTTTCATTTTCTTTTCAAACCCATAAGGGCTTGATTTTTTTAATATAGAGTGATAGTTTATAAATAATAAAAGAAGGAGGTTTATAGAATGAGAAGCAGTAGAAAACGAATGGAAAAGATAGAGAGATTATCTCAGCTCTTTGACAGCCAAATAGAAACCCTTAAAAGCCGTGGTTGTCCTAAAAAGGTGGTTGATATTTTACAGCACGGACTGCTGAAAGACAGGGCGATAAGGGATTGTCTTCAAATTAGGATTCCTCCCAATAGAATTCCATTTATTCCAGTTATAACTCCTGTCCATTGCAACGTGGAAGTACTTATGGCAATGGTAATAAATGGGAAGCAAAGAGGTGATGTTTTTCCTCAAATAATACCCAATAGCTATCCTGTTATAGACGCCGTTGGCTCAGAGCCATTTTTACGAACGTATTTCGATCCTTATTATGCCATCAACATTGAAGATGGCACTCATACCAAAGGAGTTGATGTAAAAAAGGCTTGCAGAGAAATCCTTTCAAAAGGAAGATCTCCCTTAACCGTGGCAGAAAGCATATCTCTTTGTATACAAACGGACGTTCTCTCAAGACATTCTCTTTGGGCGGCAGGGAGCAGATGGGAGAAAGAAAATCAAATACCAGACATATCTCTGACAGATTTTGGTGGTACTCCTCGGTTAGGCGAAGAACACATTGACCATTGCCACGAATCTTTATGGGGAACTCCATCTTGTTGGGGAAGAGTGGGTTAGTTATCCGTATTTGATACAGAAGACAAAGATAGCCGTATGGTTCGCCCAGCGGCTTTTTTATTCTGCGAGGGCTTGATTTTTTTATTTTTAGTTTTAAAATTAAATTAGCACGACCGCGTTATTCAGTATTTATCAGAGCCCTTAGGTAGGGAGGCGGAAACGTTTAAGGTAAGCTAGGTAAAGAAAGGTAAGGTTGGCGTGCTCTAATCAGTAGCGTGGGATGCTTTTCTCTGCGAGGAGCTTCTCACACCCGAGCTGCGGCGGACGAATGCTCGCAGAAAACAGAAAAGACCTCGAGGCAATGCGCGCACACATTTCGGGAGGGTGAACTCATTATCTAAACACCGCCTCTCTTTAGAGAGTTCACCTTTGCTCTTTATGGGACTATTTTATAGTCCCTTCTTTTTTATTTTCATTTTGTATTGAAATAGTATAAGATAAAGAACTGGGAATTTATTATTCAAAATATGGCGAAAAAAATTAAATCGATTTTAACAATATTAATAGCGGTAGGTTTTTTGTTGGCAACCTTTGTATCGGTTGCGAATTCCCAAGAAGAGAAAACTCTTATAGATAAAGACACAATTTTAAACCAAAACATTGCAGGTTCAGTAGAGATTATTGCAGATAATATTACTTTAGACTGCAGCGGTCATAGTATAATTGGTAATCCAGACGATGTTTCTGGTATTTACATCTATAATAGAAAGAATGTTATTATTAAAAACTGCACTATTATTCAATTTCTAATAGGTGTTGATTCAAGGTCTTCATCCAGTATTTCAATTATTAATAATAGTATTACAAATTCAGATAGTTACGCTATATACGATTATTATAGTGACAACAACATAATTGATAATAATAATATTTCTTCTAATAATTGGGTAGGAATAAGCCTGCGTAACTCGTCAAAAAATAAAATTACCAATAATAATATTTCAAATAATGGTGCTAATGGAGTTCATTTAACCAATTCGTCATCAAACGAAATAAATAATAATGAAATATTATCTAACAATAATGGGGGCATTGAATTGAGCCATGCTTCCAGTAATATAATTAGTAATAATGAGATAGAAAATAATTACAGAGGAATCATTATAGGAAGATCAAGTGAAAATATTGTTACTGAAAATGATATTAATTCAAACTCCAAAGATGGTATTTATCTCTATGAAACGCATTTTAACACTATTTTTCTTAATAATTTTGAGAATAACACTAATAATATTTTTCTCTATAGTTCAGACAGAAACAACTGGAATTCTCCTGAAATAATAAATTATAACTATAACGGTAGCACTTTCACGAGTTATCTCGGAAATCACTGGGGAGGTTATAGCGGCAAGGATGTGGATAATAACGGTATAGGCGACACATCTTATCCTTATTCTGGAATTGATTCTTATCCTTTAATGGCGTTTTTTGAGAATTATATTTCGCCGCCGGAAGCCGAAAAATGGTCTTTCGCAATAATTACCGATTTACATATTGGTAGAGGCTATTCTGATTATGATGGCACAGGCTATAACGATAGCGGAGAGGGCGAAGACTATTATTTAACAGAAAGATTGAAAAAAGCAGTCAATTGGATAAACGAAAATAAAAACAATGTTAATTGCGGAGATAATCAATGTTCTATTAAATTTTTAGCAGTTTTGGGAGATATAGCTGATACTGCTGAAAAATCAGAATTTCTAAAAGCAAAAAATATTTTATATAAATTAAATGATCCGAATCAAGACGGCGACATTTCTGACGGTATTCCATATATACCGGTTTTTGGTAATCACGATGTTTGGCCATATACGGATTACGAAGAAGCAACAACCCCATTGGGCGAAAATTATTTTGATGAAATTTTCTGGGATGAAAATAGCACAAATTCCCAACTAATTAATCAATTTTTCGGCGATTCGTGGAAAAGAGATGAGGCAAATCAGAAATATAAAAATTTTGCCTTTAGTTATAGCGGAATTAACTTTATCGGCTTAGATTTTAATTCAAGAGAATCAACGGGCGAAGGAGTAAAAAGCGAAGCTATAATATTTCCAGAAACCGAAAATTGGTTAAGAAATCATTTAGACGAATATCAAAGAAAAGAACCCGTAATTTTATTTTTTCATCATCTATTAGCTAAACCACTTTCCAGGGAAGCATACGTTTTGCCTTGGAGCAACTTTAGCACAGAAGAGATTGAAAGGATTGAAGGGATTGTTGAAGGCTATGAAAATATTATTGAAGGGAGCCAAATTTTAGGAGCTTTTGGTGGACATATTCATGGTTTTGAGAAATTAGGAAAAGAAAAAATAAGTTTCTCGCCGTTTGATTTATTTATACCTGCTAATTGGGAATATCCTTCCATGATTAATACTTCAGTGCTTTCCACAGAATCATTAATGGTAGGTGGAAATGAGAAAAATATAAACAATAAAGGCGTGATAAGAATTGTGAAAATAAATGATGAAAATAACATTGATTTTTCAACAATTGACGGTAAATTTCCAGCACTTAATCCATACGTTTCATTTGATTTTAAGATATTAGGAGAGCAGGTTTTACCTTGTTTGTTTTTCAAGGCGCATCTTTTTACTCACCGAAACTATTCTTTAATTTGGGATTTTGGGGATGGGAATACAGGAACAAATATTATAGAAACTCATTGTTATTCAGGCTCGGGTAATTATAATGTTAAATTAACAGCTATTGACGAAGAAACCGGAGAGGAAGAATATATAACTCGCAAGATAAACGTGGAAGAAGGCATAGTGCCCAGAATAATTAAGATTAGAGACGAAATAAAAGATAAGTTAGAATTAATTTCAGTAGAATTAAGAGAAAAAGTAACTGAATTAGGTCGTACGATGATAGATAGCGTTTTGGTTCAGGTAAAGCATTCTCCCTCAACTCCGGTTGGAATATTTACCGTTCACTTTGAGCAAGCACTGGACGATATAGATTTGACCGAACTTATCGCTGACTTTGATTCAAATCAAAGAAAATCGGTTCTATATATGCCGGAATGGCCGGTAGTAATAGAAGAAGAAAAAATTCTTTTTATTCCCTCAACCGGAGCAGGCAGTGTTTATATTTGTCCTGAAGCTGATTCTCTTGAAGATGTAAATGAAGAATGCGAAAATAAAATAATATTAAATATCGGCGAAACTAAAAACGGAATAACTTTAAGTTTAATTAATTATGAAGGTCAGGAATATTATTTAGTTTATGGGATTACGGGCACTGGTGGAGGAGAATTAGGTAATGGAAATTTAAATGCTGATTTATCAACCCAAATCGCAATAACTGAAATGATTTATGGAGAAAGCGATATTTTGAGTGGCATTATTTCAGGCGTGGGAGACGGACAGCCACCATTACTCCTTTCAGAATTAAAAGAATCTGCGATAGATTTAGAGGATTATACCTTAGAAGGAAAACTTAATAGTGAAGAAAAGAAAAAATTAAAAATGAAATTCAAATTCTTGGAAACAGCCGGTAATGAATATCAGGGGAAAAGTATAAACATGAAGTTTAATTTTAAAGCAACACAAGAAGAACAATAAAAGTCGAATAATTAAAAATGAAAATAATTTAAATTATATGAACAATAATCAAACAATGCAAAAGTCATATCCCAAAGGAAAGTCCGTTGTTTCGTTGGTATTAGGAATTGTTAGTATGATAACTGGAATAGGAATTATATATATACCGATATTTAATAGCGGTCCTTCTATTTTTATCGATTATATATATAAATATGGTCTCAATATCTTTTTGCTGTTTAATTTATTAATTTCTATAACTGGTATAATTTTCGGAAAAATTAGTTTAAAATCGACACAAAAAAGGTTATCAATAATAGGAATTGTATTATGTATAATTGGTTTATTGGGTGCAGTATTTTTTTATTTTTTAATAACAGCAATGTCTGAGGGCATGTAAAAATAATTAGATATGTCTAATAAATTATCAAAAATTTTAATACCGTTAAGTTTAATTGTTGTAGCGGCAGTTGGTTTTACCATTGCTTATTTTCAAGATTTAGAAAAAAGCGAAAATAATGTTTTTGGGGCCGGGACGTTGGATTTGAATTTAGGAAAACCTGGAGGTGGTGAGGCGACTGCGGTTTGGCAGGCGGGGAATTGGTCTCCTGGAAACGAAGTAGAAGGTGAATTGGAATTTGAAAACAAAGGGAATACCTCAATTGAGAGTTTGTTAATGAGCGTAGAGATTAGTGAGTAGGAGGGGGGTAGGACATTCTTGATTATTTGTGGAAAAGAGGGGTTTGACCTCTCTTTTTTGTTTTGCTAATATAAAAAAACCGCATGGATAAAGAAAATCTCATCAAAATTACCAATAAACTCTATCAGCTGACTATTCTTTTTCCCCAGAAGGAACCCTTGAGATATAAAATAAGAGAAGTGGCTGATAATATTTTGGCAAATTCCGCTTCCAACCCTAAAACAGAAAAGGAAACCTTGAAAGATATTGAAATCTTAAATAATTTTTTTGAGGTGGCAAAAGCCCAAAATTGGGTAAAGGTTCAAAATATTCTTGAAATTCAGAATGAATATACTAAAATAAAAGATAATTTTAAAACAGAGCTTGAAAAACCGGAAGTCATTCATTTACCTCAGGCTACGCCTCATAACAGAGAATTTTCGCCGCCAGTAAAAGTTGAAGCTCAAATGGCTTCCAATTCCAACAGGAAGCAAAAAATTGTGGAAATTTTAAAAGAAAAGGATAGAATCCAGGTTTGGGAAATGAAAAAAGTTTTCCCCGAAATAACGAAAAGAACTTTAAGACGAGATTTCGAAAATTTGTTAAAGCAGGGCTTAATCGAAAGAATGGGGGAAAGAAATAATACTTATTACCGACTTATAGCATAGGACATACATATATATATGGCTAATCCAAGGAAAAAATTTAGCAAAATTTACGACCAGTATGTAGAGAAAATCTACCGTTTTGTCTTTTTAAAGGTAAGTTCGGAAGAAATTGCCCAAGATTTAACTTCAGAAATATTTTTAAAGTGTTGGGAAGCGTTCAAAAAAACAGAAAATCCTTCTTCCAACGAGCAAAAAATTGAAAATCCTCAGGCGTTTTTATACCAAATAGCCCGTAATTTAGTAATTGACCATTATCGGGAAAAAGGAAAATATCAAGTTGTTTCTGCTGAAATATCGCCGATTAGCGACCCGAGAACTGATTTGGAAGAAAAAATGATTTTGAATTCAGACTTTGAAATAGTGCGCAATCATCTTTCTTCTTTAAAAGATGATTATCAGAATGCCATAATTTGGTATTATCTGGACGATTTGCCTATTTGCGAAGTGGCAAAGCTTTTGGATAAATCAGAAGAAGCCACCCGCGTTTTAATCCACCGGGCTTTAAAATCTTTAAGAGAAAAAATAAATCTTGCTTGATGAACCCCGTTAGAAATCCTTGGCAGAAAAATTTTATATAAAAATTTTTCTGCTCTCTGATAACGGGGTATAACTAAAAACACAAATCTGTTCAAAATTGGCAATATGTCATATAGGACAGATTTCTAACGGGGTGAATAAGAAAAATTTTTCAAAAATTATTATTTGGTTTTTAATCGGGATATTAATTGGAATATTAATATCTCACTTAACTCCGCTTAGAGATTTATCTTTAGAAGATTTTATTGTTTCCAGGTCAGAACCCACTCCTTCGCCAACGCCTTCAACCGAAAAAGAAACGAAAATACTTTGCCAAACAAAAACCCAGGGAAAGGCGATTGAGGTTAATCTTTTTAATCAAAAATTAAGGATGTGCGAAAATGGAAAAGCGATTAAGGAAATGCCAGTTTCTTCTGGCAAATCGGACAGCCCGACTCCGACTGGAAATTTCCGAATAATCAATAAATCTTTAATGATTTATTCAAAGGTTGCTAACTGCTGGCTGCCTTTTTGGTTAGGATTCAGCCAGGACGGACAATATGGTTTCCATGAAGTTCCTATTTGTGAGGAGGATAGGGGTAGGACAGGATTAGAAAAGATAGGACAGCCAATTTCTTTAGGTTGTGTTAGATTAGATATAGGAAACGCCGAAACTCTTTATAAGTGGGCGGAAATAGAAACAAAAGTAGTTATTTATTAACCCTTCACCTTTAGCTAAAGGTGAAGGATTAACTGTAATAAAAGGGACTTTTTTACGTCATAATATAAGAACCTCGCTTTCGGCGAGAACCTTGATCCTAACGGATTAAGAACCTCCGATTTTATCGGAGAACCTTGAATACTTCGTATATTTTTAATGATTACCGAAAAAGACCTAATTAAAAAGATTGGACTACTTCGCCAGATTAAACCCAAAAAAGAGTGGGTTTTTTCGGTTAAAAAAGATATCTTGGAAGAGGAACCGAAAATGAATTTTAGTACGGTTTTGAAAACCTTACCCCGCTTAATTTTCAGTCCAAAATTCGTTTTTGCTGGGATTTTAAGCGTTTTAATCTTCTTTGGAATATTTACTTCAGCCCAAAATTCTCTGCCGGGAGATTTACTTTATCCCGTAAAGAAAGTCACCGAAAAAGCTCGGCTGATTTTTGTTTCTGGAGATGAAAAACAAATCGCTCAAATAGAATTAGCTAATAAAAGATTGGAAGAATTATCAAAGATTGCCCAAAAAAATCAGGTTGAAAAATTAGCTCCAGCGATTGAAGAATATCAAGCAAGCGTGAGCGAAGCGGTAAAAAATATAAAAAAAATAACCAAAGAAGTTATCCAACAAAATCAGAGATTAGAAGAGACGAAAGCAAAAATTGAATCATCACTTGGGGTGAGAATTGATGAAGTTGAAGATTTAAAAAATTCCATATCTAACAAAATAGCAGAAGCTAAAACAGCAGAAGCTCAAATTAAAGATTTGGAAGGAAGCACCCTGAACGAAGTTCAGCAAAAAACTTTAGAGGAAGCAAAAAAAGCTTTTGAAGACGGGAATTACCGCTTGGCATTAGAAAAAATTCAGCTTTTGCCAAGCCAAAGGTAAATTAAGTTTTCCACAGGAACAATATTGATTGGTTCCCATTTATAGCGAATAGAATTCGATATATCGAGCGCCGTATCGCTCGTTATAGTTTATCATTAAAAAATTGACAGTCGCGGTTTCGTGGCTATTACGTAAGGTCGCGAACCACCAAGCACATAAAAAAGTTATGTGCTCGGGTAAAAGGTCGACGCGATGTAAATAAAAAATAAAAAATTAAGAAAATTAAAAGATTAAAACAAAAATAATGAAAAAGATTATAGCGATTACAACTGGTTTGACAGCTTTAGCTTTATCAGGTGGTTTGGTTTTCGGCTACACTGGAATACCCGATGGCTTTACTTTTTCCAAAAACTTAAGCTCGGGTATGACCGACCCCGATGTGGTCAACTTAAAAGTTGTGTTAGCCAACGAGGGTTGTGTTTCGGGATTGGCAAATACTGAATGGTTTGCTTCAAAAACTAAAGCAGGCGCTCAATGCTTCTGCAACAAGTACAAAGCCGAAATTTCAACAGCTGCTGGTTACGCCGTTGGATGCACAGGTTTAGTTGGTACTGGGATGAGAGCTAAGTTAAACGCCTTATTGGGCGGTGCAGCTCCTACACCAGGCGCAACTCCAACTCCAACCCCATCAGCCCCATCTGAAGGAAGCTTTAGCCTTATTCTATCTTCATCTCCAGTGAGCAGAACCGCTAATGCTGGTTCAGGACTTGAAGCTTACGGTATTGATGTTACAGCCACCAACTCTGATATAACAATTGGCAGAATTGATCTTCAAACGGCAGTCCAAAATACTGCTACTCTAGTTACCTACAATCCTTCAACTATTATTACCGCCATTAAGATTTATGACACCTCAGTAGCTGATGCTAATTTGAAAGCAGTCTTTACCAGCCCGACTTACGTCTTAGACCCAACTGGTGTCTATTATACTACTTTAACTGGTTTGAATTTTGTCGTACCAAAGAGTACTACAAAGAAACTGTTAGTAGTTATTGACACCGTTACTGCTTTTGACCAAAACAGAGCTATTGCTTTGCAGATTTTTGGTAATGGCATCAGAGGAACTGATACTGCTGGTTTCAGCACTTATTTGCCTTTAGCCCTTACCAGAGTACTTACTCTTCAAAGACCAGGTCTTGCTGTTTTGACCTTATCGACTTCTTCGGCTAATCCTACTACCCAGAACATTTATTCCGATGCAACGGTTGGGGTACAGGACAAGATATCGGTCTTGGTCTTTAAAGCTAAAGCAACTGCCGGTAGTGGTATTTTGACAAGATTAGAACTTACTCAAGGCGCTAGTGCTGGTAGTGAGGCAATTCCAAACATTCTCTATCTTTATGCCGGAGATACTTTAATTGCTTCAGCTACTCCTGGGATGAGAGGTGCAGCTACTGCTGATGGAGCGACTGTTTTCCAAAACTTCCAAAAGTCAATTAGCCAGGATGAAACAGTGGATTTCACGGTTAAAGCCAGCTGGCCAGTCATAGCCTCTACGGGTAACAATTTCTTCACTTCAGCCATGCCTGCTGTTCCAGCTGTCACTGACTGTGCCTTTTTAAGATCAGATGGAAGTATAGCTGCTTGTACAAGTGCTGCTATTCTTCAGGGAAATACCCAAAGGCTCTTTGAACAGGGGGTGAAAGTTACCTATGTTTCAGGAACCATTACAGGTAGAGCTATTTCTTCCACCCAGGATGGTTCGGCTACAGGTACCCTTAAGTTTAAGGTTCAACCCTTTGGTGGGACATTGGTCCAGATGACTAGAGCCACTGAGTGCACTGAAACTGTTGACTCTGTTTCAGTGGATGGTTATTGGGCAAGTGGAGGTACGGTAAATGTTCTATTAAATGCGGTAGCAGCAAGCGGTGTTCATAACGTTCTTACCAGAACGATATCTCAAAGTCCAGCCAGAGCCCTTAATGATGGAGAAGAAGGAGAGGTGACAGTAGAGATGAATCTTACTGCTAGCTCTCTCTGCGGTCTCTGCGGTGGTACCGTCAGATTCAAGATAAATGGTATCCAGTGGACCGTTGGTGCTAATGACATTTATCAGGGCGAATATTATGGTGGTGAAAATGGTTTAGGTAACATGACTGACGCTTGGATGACTCCTTGGTTTACTGTTAACTAGTGACCTTAGTTGAATTAAATCTGTCTTTTCCTTGTGAGACGTTAAAAACCCCCGCCATTATGGCGGGGGTTTTAGTTTTCCACAATTTGCTCCGTTAGAAATTTTTTCTATATTGTTCTATAATTAAATAATAATTTAAAAATACTTTACCCTATTTGAAAACCCAGTCCTTTCTAAGGGGGATTACTTGTGGATAATTAATTTTCAACGGGGGGTATCTTGACTTTTGATTTGGTATAATAAACAAAGCATATTATATCGGGCAAAAAGCCCGCTATAATAGACAAAGTATATTATGTCGGGTGAAACCCGCCATAATAAAAAAATAAGGGCGATTGTGATTAAACATAATAATCACCCAAAATTTTAATAATGGAGGGAAAGGTCGAATCACTCGCCTAAATATAGAAAAGGTCGAATCCTCTATTTTTATAATAGGAGGGAATTAATTATTAACTAATTAATAAATTCACTCATTATTCTTAGGTGCATAGAGAATAATGGTGAACAAAAAATAAACAAAAACAATGAAAAATAAAAAACAAATTTTTACCACTATACTTAGCGTTTTGGTTTCCGTTTTTCTGGTGGCTGGTTTCGCTTTTGCCGTTACAACTATTGGAACGAACATTACCACCGAGGGCACATTGTCTGGTCTTACTAAGATAACTATTGGCAACAATCCAAGCTCAGACATGGCATTGAAAATACATAATCACGCAATGGCAGCTGACTTAGACACGGCAAACGAATTTAAAAGTAATTCTTTAGCTACAGGTGTGGGGAGTGGGATGGTTGGGCTATATTCAGAAGCCGTTCGGGATGTAAGTGGTGCTGCTTCTATGACAGGTATAATGGGAATTGGTTACGGGGGACCGCTTGGCGTTGTTTCAACTGCAGGTAATGTTATAGGCGTAAGTGGCGGCGCAGATATATCTGGAACAGTAAATGGCGCTGGAATAACTATAGCGGGAGTAGTCGGTGGAATAATGCCGATGTCTGGCACACTTACACTAGTTAAAGACATGACAGCACTGTGGGGAAGTTCGAATGCGACTAAAGTTCCTATAACTGGAGATAGCGAACTATTACTCTTGTCTACTGGTACAGGACCTACATTAGGTCAAGCTATTAAGATAGATGGATATGCTGGTCTAATAACAAACTTTGTCAAATTTGATAATGTTGCTGGCATGGTTTCTACCACAGATAGCTTAGATGATAGTGCCACTATTGACATTTTATGTGATGGATACATAACGATAGATATTGGAGGTACCCCTTACTATATTCCAGTTTACGACACGACTAACTAATAATTGGTTATTAATCCCGTAATTCTTATGACTAAATATTTTTTAGCGATCATAGTATCTCTGTTTTTCTTGCCATTAATAGCTTCGGCAGTAGTTTTGCCTGCCTTTAATGATGTTCAGTTTCCTCAAAATACTGACATTCTTTTGACGACACCAAACCAGATCTTTACCATTTTAGCTGGTGCCCAAATTGAATCTCTGACTGTTAATCCCAGTAATTTTCAGATTAGTTTAGGAGTAGGTTCTTCTATCAGCGTGATATCGCTAGATAGAGTACTAATGGGAAATAGTTTAGTTCAGACCGATTGTAGTAATCCAAACTTTTCTTTGATCACTATTGACACTGTTGTGCTTGGAATTACCGGCTCGATTACAGTTACTCCAGGCGGCTCTTGTGCCTTCCCTGGTACTGGTGGGACTATTGGTGGCGGTGGTGGTGGCGGAGGAGTTTCAGCTCCAGTAACCACTGCCGGAGCGGTAACAGTCGATGCTGCTAGTGGTGGAACAACTACAGCCATAACCGCTGAAAATACCAAAGCAACCGTAGAAGTCCCAGCTGGAGCAGTTACTGCTAATACTACGATTATTGTCAGTCCAACAGCCAAGGCTGATGCAGCTGTTGCTGCTGCTACTGCTTCTGCTCCCAGCGGTCTAAGTGTTGTCGGTGGTTTTGTTTATAATTTAACTGCTAACTCAGGTGGAACAGCGGTTACCAGTTTTAATACAGCACTGACTGTAACCTTCGCCTATACCGACACTCAGGTTGCAGGTCTTAATGAAGCTGCTCTTATAGTCTATCGTTGGACTGGAACCCAGTGGGCAGCTTTGCCGAGCACAGTTAATGCAGTTGCAAATACCATTACCGCTACTACAACTCAGTTTTCTTACTTCGCTGTAATGGGGGGAACAGCTGCTCCAGGAAAACCAAGTGTTGGTTATTCTGGGATACCAGCCAGTTTTACCTTCACTAAAAACCTCAAATCAGGGATGAAGGATGCTGGTGTGGTTTATTTGAAGACTATTTTGGCTGCTGAAGGTTGTGTTTCTGGTTTAGCTAACACTGATTATTTTGCTTCGAAAACCTTAACTGGTGCTAAATGCTTTTGTAAGAAATACAAGTCCGATATTTCTGTGGCTGCTGGTTATGCTGTTTCCTGTTCAGGGTTAGTTGGTGCTGGAATGAGAACTAAGCTAAATGCCTTATTAACTGGAAATTCCTCAGAACAGGAATAATCTTAGTTAAATTCCATTTGTCTTTTCCTTGTGAGATGTTAAAAACCCCCGCCAAATCTGGCGGGGGTTTTATTTTTATTTTATATTTTGCTATAATAGACGGAGTTTATTATGTCGGGCAATAGCCCGCCATAATAAAAAATTTTTTAATTAAATTAATGTTTAAAAATCTTAAACTTATAATTTTTCTTGGAATAACATTTCTTACTCTGCCAGCTTTTACTTTTGCTGCTGCTTTGGGAGAAAAAGTTAATTTTTTTGTTGACTCTTCTTATGATGCAGACAAGAGGACCCAGATTGGAGCCGTTCTTCAAAAAATAACTTCAAAAGCTTATTTTTACCTTGATGATATTTGGTGGAATTCTTTGACCTTCGATAGGCAGCAAGAAATTAATTCCTATCTAAATAATTTAGGCGAAGAATTCGACTCTAAAATTTATCCAACTTTAACCTCAACCTTTGGTTCAGAGCCTAAACTAGGAATTGATGGAGATGAAAAAATTACAGTTTTAATCCATTTGATAAAAAAAGATGTCGGCGGGTATTTTAATAGCGGAAATGAATACGATAAACTGCAAAATCCAAATTCCAATGAGAGAGAAATGGTTTATCTTAGTTCGGATTATATTTTCAGCCCCATCTTGAAAAGTTTTCTGGCGCATGAATTCATGCATTTGATTAATTTTGAGCAAAAGAATAAAAAAGGATAGAAGAAGAAGTTTGGCTTAATGAGCTTAGAGCAGACTATGCGCCAACCCTTCTGGGTTATGATACGGAATATGAAGGTAGTAACCTTCAAAGAAGAGTCAACGAGTTTATAAGAAACCCTTCTGATGCTCTTGGTGATTGGCAGGGAGAGAGAGCAGATTACGGAACCTTAAATATTTTCGCTCAATATTTAGTTGATCATTATGGAGTAAAGATTTTAGTTGATTCTTTACAGTTTTCAAAAAAAGGCATTGAAAGTTTAAATTATGCTCTATTGAAGGCAGGTTTCAAAGAGGATTTTTCTCAAATTTTTACTGATTGGACAATCGCAGTTTTAATTAACGATTGTAACTCGGGACCAAAATATTGTTATTTAAATTCGAATTTAAAAAATTTACGACTTGTTCCTTCAAGTAATTTTTTACCTTTAAATTCAGAGAGCACTTTATCTGTAAATTATTTAACAAAAAACTGGGCAGCTAATTGGTATAAGATTTTTGGTGGCGGAGGAACTTTAAATTTCGAATTTATGGGAACTTTGAATAATAATTTCAAAGTTCCTTATTTACTTTGCGATTCTAGAGGGAGTTGCTCAATCAATTTCCTGACCTTAAACCAAAACCAAGACGGAAAAATTGAAATTAAAGATTTTAATACGAAATATACTTCTTTAACAATTATTCCTTCAGCCCAGAACCAGAATAATTTATCTGAAAATGTCTCATTTTCTTGGCGGGTTCAAACTAAAATAAATGAAACTTCGTTTCCTTCGCCATCTCCTTCGCCATCTCCTTCGCCATCTCCTTCGCCATCTCCTTCATCTTCTTCGTTTCCCTTCTCGGGTATTCCTTCTAGTTTCACCTTTAAAAAGAATTTATCTTTAAATGTTTCAAATTCCGATGTGGTTTATTTAAAAATCATTTTAGCTTCTGAAGGTTGTGTTTCTGGCTTGGCAAATACTCAATGGTTTGGGCCAAAAACATTGGCTGGAGTCAAGTGTTTCCAAAATAAATACAGGGCAGAAATTTCTGCCGCTGCTGGTTATAATATTTCGGCTACTGGTTTTGTTGGGAGTGGAACGCGAAATAAACTCAACCAACTTTTAGGTTTTTTAGAATAGGTTTTTTAAAATTTTTATTTTTCTAATGATTTTAAAAATTCATCAACAATTGATTTGGCTTCGGGCAATATTTCTAAGGCTTTAAGAGCTGTTTCTCTGGCTTTTTCAATTTGTCCTAATTCTTTATAGACAACAGCTAAAGAAGCATAGAATTGGGCTTTTTGATTTTTATCTTCGGTAATTTGAATTAATTTTAGATAAACTTCTGATAGTTCTTTATAATTTTCAATTCGAATATACATATTAACTAGTTGTTTTAAAGATTCGTCAGTTTCAGTATCAAATCCTCTTTCTTTTGCCAGATTGGAATAATATTTAAATCCTTCAGAATCTCCAGAATAACCTTGGAGTAAAGCCATTATCCAAAAACAAGGAGCATAATGAGGATTTAAGCCAATACACTCTTTAAGTTTTTCTTCGGCTTTTCCATATTCTTCAGTTATTATTCCGGTTTTTGCCCAATCTCTTAGAATTAATTGGCGCTTAGGACTTAAAAGATTGGCTTTCTCGAAATACTGATTTGCTTCATTTTTCAATTGTTCCATTTCTTCCGTTGGATTAAAAATATTATCGGTAGTTTTATTTTTTTCTTCAATTAAAATATTAGTATATTCTCCAAGTGAAAGCCAATTTTGGGTATAGTTGGGATGGGCATTTGTTGCTTCTTTAAATATTTGAATTGCCTGTTTAATAAGATTTTCGTCTCTGGTACAGTTGTAAATAATATCTCCTGCCAATTTTTGGCTTAAATAATTATCTATAATATTACCTTTAATCCGAGGATAAATTCCGTTTACTAATTCTAATGCTTTTTGACAATTTTTATTTTCTTCGTAAAATATAGCCATATTTACATCTTTATTAGTCCAGAAAGCTTTCAAGTTATAAACTTGGATAAAAAAGACAAAAAATATAAAAATAACTGCTATTATCGGTATTCGGTAAGGATACAATTTAGAGATGACAATTTCTGACCTATCTTTGTTTAGACTTTCAGATTTTATTTGTAATTCTTGAGAACTATTTATTAAATGTAAAGAATAGCCAATTAATAAAAAAGAAATAAGATAAGTAGAGAAGGAATCAAAACTGAAGAAAAGGGCCACCAAATATCCAATAAAAGTTGCCTGGATACCATTAGGAATTATTGCTTCTTCTGGATTTTTCCTTTTTATTTTTTGAAGTTGCCAAAATAGGACTCCAAAAAGGAGGAGATAAATTATTAAAGCTGGAATGCCGGCAGTAATTGAGATATCAAAAACGAAATTATGGGCTCTGTCCCACCATTCATAATATACAGATTCACCCGTTGGACCGGGACCTATTATAGGCAAAGTGGGGTCATAATTTTTATCAAAAGCAATCATAAAATTTTCAGGTCCGTAACCCAAAATTGGTCTATCTTCAAGAGCTCTCCAAGAGACTTTCCAAGTAGCAATTCTTCCCTCAGTTACTTTTCTTCCCTCAAAAATACTTAAAACTCTATCAAGGGTGCTGCTTATAACCTGAGGCATCTTTTGATAGAGATAGAGGTGAGAATCCATATAAGTTTTTAAGAAATAAGCGCCTAAAATTACCAATAGCAAAATAATACCAGCATAAATTTTCATTCTATTTGACTTTTTAATAGGATAGGCGAATAAAAACCAAAGAAAACCAATGGCTAATCCTAAAAAAGCACCCCTTGTTTGAACCAAAAAAACAGAGACTGAAAGGAATAAGAAAAAAGAAAAGAAATAAAAAGTTCTTTTTAACCAGCCTTTTGTTTTAATCCCAAAAGAGAGAGAAATGAAAGTCAGTAAAAGAAGGTAAAGGGACAGCAAAATGGCATTACCCAGTGCAGACATTGGCCTGATACTAGAAGAAAGAAGATATTTACTAAAAACACCAAATTGTTGAAAAATAGCAATGAATGAAACTATAATGCCGATGATTATCGCAAAATTCCAAATTTTTTGCCAATCTTCTTTGCGAATAATCAGAAAAACAAATAAAGCAAAAATAATATAGAAAGCAAAATTGACAAATCCGCCGTTTCGGTGAGGGTCACCCCATAAACTAAAATGGGGATCTAATGAAAAAATCGTAGACAGGAGATAAATTCCAAAAAGAGAAACCAAAAGCCAGAATATTAAGGAAACTGATTTAATTTTTTCTTTAATATCTGAAAAACTTATTTTTCTAAAGAGAATTTGGAATATAAAAAGGAAAATTAGAATTGATAGAATTATCCGGAAAATTATAGCTTTTCCCCAATCAGTCGGAGTAAACCAAGGAGGGACAATATTAATTATTTGGGCTATAATCAAAAAAATTCCGATTAGATAAACCGGGTAAAGATTGATTTTTAATGAATATTCTGACTTGTTTTCCATATAATTTTATGATATAAAAAATATACGAAAAAGCAAGTCCTCTATGGATAAACTACTGCAATTAATAAAAAGGAAAAAAGCTCGGGTTTCAGTAATCGGTTTAGGATATGTTGGTTTACCGACAGCGGTTGAACTGGCAAAAGCCGGTTTTCAGGTTTTTGGCATTGATATCAAAAAAGAAAGAGTTAATAAAGTAAATAAGGGAGAAAATTATATTTATGATGTTTCCTCAGAAGATTTAAAAAAAGTTATTAAAAATAAGAAATTCAAAGCTTTTAATAATTATCTTCCTCTTAAAAATTCTGATATTATTTTGATTTGCGTTCCTACGCCTTTAGATAAAAATAAAGCTCCGGATGTTTCTTATATAACTTCTACCGCCAAAGAAATTGCTAAATATTTAAAGAAAGGCCAACTTATTATTTTAGAAAGCAGCACTTATCCTGGCACAACCCGAGAAAAAATTTTACCGGAATTGGAAAAAACCAAATTAAAAGTCGGTAAAGATTTCTTTTTAGCTTATTCGCCAGAAAGAATTGACCCAGGGAACGAGACATATAGATTAAAAGATGTTTCTCGGGTAGTAGGCGGAATAACTTTAAAATGTGCCCAATTAACCACTCAATTCTACAGGAGTTTTATTGAAGCCCAAATTATGCCTTTAACTTCTCCAGAAGCCGCTGAGATGACCAAATGTCTGGAAAACGTTTTTAGATTGGTTAATATTTCAATGATTAACGAATTAGCACTTTTGTGTGGGAGGATGGGAATTGATATTTGGGAAGTGATTGAGGCAGCAAAAACAAAACCTTATGGATTCCTTCCTTTTTATCCTTCACCTAAGGTAGGCGGTCATTGTATCCCTCTTGACCCATTTTATTTAAGTTATAAAGCTAAAGAATACAATTTTTGGACTCGTTTTATTGAAATGGCAGGTGAAATTAATGAACGAATGCCGCATTATGTTATGACGAAAGCTATCTGGGTTTTAAATCTGAAAGGAAAACCTGTGCGTAGCTCAAAGGTTTTGGTTTGGGGAGTGGGTTATAAAAAAGATATTGGAGATACCAGAGAGTCAGCAGCTTATGATATTATCTCAGATTTAGTTAGAAAAGGAGCAAAAATAGATTATTTTGACCCATATATTAAAAAATTTGAAGTAAAGCATAGAATTTTAAAGAAACCTATTGTGCTAAAATCAGTAAAATACTCTCTCCAAAATCTAAAAAAATACGATTTAGTTTTGATTTTAACCGACCATTCCGGTTTTGATTATGAAAAATTGGCTCGGAATTCAAAATTAGTTGTTGATACCAGAAACGCAATTAAATCAAGAAAGCATAAAAATGTCTTCCGGCTCTAAGCTTATTATTTTTTAAACTATGAAATTCGCTATTATTGGTACAGGTTTTATCTTTAGAAATCACATTCAGGCAATTTATAAAATAGGAGGAGAACTTGTTGATGTTGTAAATGAATTATATGGAAAAGATGCTTGGAAAGAAATGGTTAAAAACACGGAAGCAGATTGTATTGTAATTTTGACTCCGAACAATCTTCATTTCGAGATGGCGAAATTTTCAGCCGAAAATGGGAAAATTGTTTTATGTGAGAAACCTCTTTCAATAAAATCAGCCGATGTCAAGGTTTTAGCTGAATTTCCGAATATTTTTACAGTATCTCAATTAAAATATCATCCTTTGGTAAAGGAGTTGAAATCAGAGATTGAAAATAAAAAACGTTATGAAGTTGAAATGGATATTTCCGTCCACAGGGACGAAGATTACTTGAAAAGCTGGAAGGGTCAAAAAGAAACTACGGGAGGAATTATTTTCAATATAGGAATCCATTATTTTGATTTGTTGCTTTATTTGTTCGGCCAGCCCGTTAAAATTTCAACCAGCTTACTTAAAGATAGAAAAGCTGCCGGAGTAATCGGGGGGGAAATTATATGTTTAATTGGAAATTAAGCACCGAAGAGCCAAAAGAAACTCAACGACGTATTTTTAAAATAAATGGTGTTAATTATGATTTAATTTCAAAAGAAAATTTACATATAAATGTTTATAAAGACCTTTTGGAGAAAAAAGGAATTACTCCCAATGAAGCCCTTCCTTCGATAGAATTAATAGAAAAAATTTATCAATCCCACTAAAGCATTTAAAAAATAAAAAAAGGGAATATGCCGTGGTATTTGTATTCAATAGTAGCAATGCTGTCTTTTTCGGCGATGATGTTATTTGTTAAAAAAATAAGAGACAATGGTTTTTCCTCAATACAGGTGAACCTTTTTTTATTTGGGTTCGTTTTTTTCGGTTTCTTTTTGGCAAATATTAATTTATTCCCAAAAATTTCCAATTTTCCTAATTTTGGACAACTTTTGATTTTATTAGTAGTAGCTGCTTTAGCAGCTATTTTTGCCAATTTAGCCGACATTAAAGCTGTTGGTATAGCCCCAAATCCCGGTTATTCCCAAGCTTTAAAAAACAGCAATATTCTCCCGATTACTATTCTATCTATTTTTATTTTTGGCTTAAGTTTTGACTTAATGAAAATTTTTGGAACAATTTTGGTGATATTGGGAATTATTTTTCTGATAAAAAAGGAAAGAGTTGATCAATTCAAACAAAACTTACAAGATAAGCCGTGGTATATATACTCTTTAGCGGCAATTGTCTTTTTTACAATTTTAGTTCTTATTTTAAAAAAAGCGACTTTTCTTGGTTTTTCTTCAAAAGAAATTAATTTATTTCTTTTTGGCTTCAGCTGGATAGGTTTTTTGATTCTTGGACACAAAGAAATAAAAAACATTTCTCAAAATTATAAATTTCTACCCTTTTTAGGACTTGTTTTTTTAGCTTCTTTATGTTCTTTTATCGGCAATCTTTTTGATGTTGAAGCGATAAAACTTGCCCCTAATCCTGGCTATGCCCAAGCAATCAAAAATGCAAATATTTTAGTAATTACCATTCTCTCAACCCGATTTTTCTCTTCAGATTTCAAACCCTTGAGGGTTATTGGGGCAGCTATCATTTTAATCGGAATAATTCTTCTTGTGATATAAAATAGAAGGTAAAAATTAATTTAATTTAAACTTAAGCGCTCATTAAAAGGCGCTTTTTCAAACCTTGATTAATTACGACTCTTGGGCTAAAATAAAGCTATATGAAGAAATTTTGGTCTCACAAAACCGCAGAGGTTCAAAAAGGAACAAAGATTGGTCAAGGAACGAAAATTTGGCAGAATTGCCAAATTTTAAAAGGTGCTCAGATTGGCCAAAATTGTAAAATTGGTCACAATTGTTTTGTTGGTTCTGAAGTAAAACTTGGAAATGGAGTAAAACTGGAGTCAAATATTGATGTTTGGGATTTGGTCACTTTAGAGGATTATGTTTTTGTTGGTCCTTCAGCCGTCTTTACCAATGATAGAAATCCTCGAGCTAAATATCCAAAAAAGAAATTTCCTCAATACGGAAAATGGCTTCCGACCCTAGTTAAAGAAGGAGCGACCATCGGAGCTAACGCCACTCTTGTTTGCGGAGAACCACGAAGGATTATTGGAAAATGGGCGATGATTGGAGCTGGAGCCGTAGTAATACAAAATATTCCAGATTACGCAATTGCGGTTGGAAATCCGGCAAAAATTATTGGCTGGGCGTGCGAATGCGGGAATAAATTGGAATTTTCCCGCCTTGCGGGATCCCGTCCAGCGGTTAAGAAAGGAAAAGCTGTTTGTAAAATTTGTAAAAGAAAATATTCTAAAAAAGGTTTGAAAATTAATCAATTAAAATGATAGAATTTGTTGATTTAAAAAGACAATATAAGTTGATAAAAAGAGAAATAGATGTGGCAATAAAAAGGGTTCTTAATAACTCTAATTTTATTTTAGGAAAAGAAGTTGAAGATTTTGAAAAGAAATTGGCTCAATTTTGCGGCGTAAAATATGCCGTGGGGTTAAATTCAGGAACTGATGCCTTATCTTTGTCTTTAAAATCTTTGGGGATAAGAAAAGGAGATGAAGTTATAACCACTCCATTTACTTTTATTGCTACAGCCGAAGTAATAGCGGACCTAGGAGCTAAACCAGTTTTTGTTGATATTAATCCTCGGACTTTTAATATTAACTCCTCAAAAATTGAAAAAGCAATTACTAGAAAGACAAGGGCAATTCTTCCCGTTCATCTTTTTGGTCAAATGGCAGATATGTCAGAAATTATGAAGATTGCTAAAAAATACAAACTTTATATTATTGAAGACGCTGCTCAGGCAATTGGAGCTGAATACAAAGGTAAGAAAGCTGGTTCGATAGGTGATTTGGGTTGTTTTAGTTTTTTCCCGGCTAAAAATTTAGGAGCTTACGGAGATGGCGGAATGGTGATAACTAACAATAAAAAATTAGCAGAAAAAATTAGATTATTAAGAAATCACGGCTCTTCATCCAAAGAAAAATATTTGAATTTAATTTTAGGTACAAGTTCAAGATTAGATGCTTTTCAGGCGGCAATTTTAAGGGTAAAACTTAAATATCTTCCAAAATGGAATAAAAAAAGAAATGAAATTGCTAAACATTATAATAAATTATTAAAAGGCGTGGGGGATATATTAACTCCTTTTTATCTTCAGAATAGAACCCATATTTTTCATCAATATACAATCCGAACGAAAAAAAGAACTGCTCTCAGAGAGTACTTAAAAGAAAAAGGAATTCCGACAATGATTTACTATCCATTATCTCTGTATCTTCAGCCCGCTTTTAAATATTTAGGTTACAAAATTGGTGATTTTCCCGAGGTAGAAAAAGCAGCCGAGGAGGTTCTGTCATTGCCAATATATCCAGAACTTTCAAAAAGCGAACAAGATTATATTATCCAGAGAATTAAAGAATTTTATAATGAAAAAAATAAATAATAAAATCAAATTTTTAATTGTTGTAGGAGCTAGGCCCAATTTTATAAAAATAGCTCCTCTTTTTATAGAGTTTAAAAAACATAAAAATATAAATTCGGTTTTGGTTCATACCGGCCAGCATTATGATTTTAGAATGTCTCCTCTTTTTTTTAATGAATTGAAAATTCCAAAACCGGATTATAATTTAGGGGTTGGTTCTGGTTCTCATGCCTGGCAGACGGCGGAAATAATGCGCAGGTCGGAAAAGATTATCTTAAAGGAAAAGCCCGATTTGGTTATTGTCGTCGGAGATGTTAATTCCACCCTATCTGGTGCTTTAGTTGCCGCAAAATTGAATATTCCCTTGGCCCATATTGAAGCCGGACTCCGAAGCTATGATAAAACGATGCCGGAAGAAATAAACCGTCTTCTGACTGACCATATTTCGGAATTTCTTTTTTGTCCGACAAAAACAGCCGCATTAAATCTTAAAAAAGAAGGGATTAAAAAGGGAGTTTATAATGTCGGGGATATAATGTATGATGTATTTTTGAATTCTAGATCCAATGAGAAAAGATTCAAAATTATTGGAGAAATTGAAATTGAAATCAAAACATTATTTACTATTAACCGTTCATCGAGTTTCAAATACCGATAATTTGGAAAATTTAAAAAAAATAATAAATGCGATAGGAAAATCCGGAGAAAAAACCATTTTTCCAGTGCATCCCCGAACAGAAAAAAAATTAAAAAAGATAAAAATTTCCAAATTTAAAAATCTGAAAATTATTAAACCCATCGGCTATTTCGAAATGATTATTTTGGAAAAAAATGCTAAAAAAATATTGACCGATTCTGGCGGAGTCCAAAAAGAGGCCTTTTGGTTGAAAGTGCCGTGTATTACTTTAAGAGACGAGAGTGAGTGGGTTGAGACAATGGAAAGCGGTTGGAATATTTTAACCGGAGTAAAAGAAGAAAAGATTTTAAAAGCCATAAGAAACTTTAACCCCAAAAATAATCAGAAAAAATATTTCGGGAATGGAAATACGGCAAAAATAATAACCAAGATTTTAATTGAAAAATTGAATGGAAAATAATAGTTTCTCTAAAAATAGCATAATAACTTTTTTAACTGAAATTTTAATATTTATTTTTGGTTTTATTATTTTAGTTATTATTACCCGAATTTTAGGGCCTGAAAAAAAAGGAATTTACTCTTTAATTCTTCTTGTTCCTGCTTTAATAATCAATTTCGGAAGTTTTGGCATTGGGAATGCTAATGTTTATTTTATTGGTAGTAAAAAATATAAAATCCAAGACATAGCTTCCAATTCTCTACTTTTAGCTGTTATTTTAGGTGGTTTTTTGATAATAGTTTTTTGGATATTAATTCATTTTGAATTTTTTAAAAACTTTATTCATTTTGGCCAACTTCCCTCTCTTTATTTGTGGATAGTGGTATTAAGTATTCCCATATCCTTGCTTTTTAGTTTTTTCCAGAATATCGTTCTTGGTACGGGTAAAATTAAAAATTATAATATGATTAGAATATTGCAAAACACTCTTTGGTTAGTGGCGGTTTTTTTGCTCTTGGTAATATTTAAAAGGGGGGTATTTGGCGCTGTATTTTCTTATATTTTTTCTATTTTTGGTGTTGCAATATTCACCATCGCCTTGGTGAGGAAAATAACAAAATTTCATTTTTCCTTTAATAAAGGATTATTAAAAGAATTATTTAACTATGGCGGAAAAGCTTATATTGCAAATACTGTTTCTTTTTTAAACTACCGTTTTGACATGTTTTTAATAGTCCTTCTTTTAAATCCAGCAATAGCCGTAGCTTCTGTTGGTATCTATAGCATAGCGGTGGCAATAGCTGAAAAATTATTTATTATACCGGGCGCCCTCTCTACTGTATTGTTTCCAACAGTCTCTTCAATGAATAATGGCTCTGAAGCAAACGATCTTACTTCTAAAGTGGTCCGACACACTTTTTTTATTATGTTTATTTCTTCTTTACTGCTATTTTTTCTAGCAAAACCATTAATTACAATTGTTTTTGGTAGCTCCTTTGCTTCAGCAGCTTTGCCATTAATGATTTTATTGCCAGGCATCGTCGCTTTCAGTATTGGTGGAGTGATTGCTGCTGATTTAAGCGGAAGAGGAAAGCCTCAGTTTGCAATTTATTCTTCACTTGCTTGCTTAATTACGAATATAATTTTAAATATTATTTTTATTCCCAAATGGGGAATTTCAGGCGCCGCCTTTGCTTCAGCCATATCCTACTGGATGGACACAATAGTAGTTTTAATAGCATTTTTAAAAATTTCTAAGAAACCTTTAGCCGAGGTTTTATTAGTTAATAAAGAAGATTTAAAAGATTATATAAAAGCAATAAATAATTTTAGAAGTTTGATTAAAAATAGATAATATTTATGGAAAAAAAGAAGTTAAAAATTTGTTTTTTTGCCGAAGCAGACGATTTAGAAATTCATAGTTTAAAATGGATTAGATATTTTGCAGATAAGGGCCATAATGTCCATTTATTTTCTTACAGCTCTCGGGGAACTCAAGAAAGAAAAAATATAAAAACCCATATTATTGAAAAGAAGTTTCCGATAGAAGCGTGGCCCTGGAATACTTTAATCAATATACCTTTTACTTTGATAAATACTAAAAGATTGATTAAGAAAATTAATCCTGATATTGTTCATGCACTTTGCATTACGAGTTACGGAACATTAGCCTCTTTTATTGGGTGCCATCCTCTTATTATTACTGCTTTTGGTTCCGATATTCTTATTAATCCCCAAAAAAGCACCGCAACAAAATTAATTACCAAATACGTTCTTAAAAAGGCAGATTTGCTTACTTGCGATGCGGAACACATGAAGAAAGCAATGATTGAATTGGGCGCATCACCATCTAAAATAAATATTATTAATTTTGGCATAGATACAAAAAAGTTTAGTCCTGGTTCAAAAGAGAAAAAAGTCCAAAAAGAATTAGGACTTTCTGGTTTTAAGACGATTATAAGTTCGAAATGGATTGATCCTGTTTCTGATATTGAAACATCTTTTAATGCCGCCTGTTTAGTTATAAAAAAAATTCCAAAAGCGAAATTTATTTTTGTGGGTCCAGGATCACAGGAAAAAGAATTTAAAGAACTTTCTCAAAAATTCGGCGTTGAAAAAAGCATTCTTTTTTTAGGATGGATTCCAAATGAAAAAATTCCTACTTATTTAAAGATTGCTGATGTTTTTATTTCTACGGCAGTCTCTGATGCGGGTCTTGCCGCCAGCACCGGAGAAGCAATGGCTGTTGGTTTACCGGTGATTATCACAGATTTTGGCGAAAATAAAAAATGGGTGAAAGACGGAGAAAACGGCTTTGTCATTCCATTAAGGAATCCACGAATATTAGCGGAGAAGATTATATATTTGTTAAATAATCCTGAAGTGGGCAAGAAGTTCGGAGCGATAAGCCGGCGAATAATTGAAGAAAAAAACAGCCATCATCGAGAGATGGAAAAAATGGAAAATATTTATAAAGAATTAGCGAGAATAAATTACAAACAATAAATTAAAAATTAATCATATATTAGAATATTATGAAAAAAGAATATCAAATATGCACAAAATGTATTATGGATACCTTAGATTCTAAAATAACATTTGATGAAAACGGTGTTTGTAATTATTGTAAAATTTATGAAAAAAAGCGTCGCTACCTTTATTCTGAAAAAGAGCTTGAAAAAGAAGTTAAAAAAATAAAAGAATCCGGAAAGGGGAAAAAATATGATTGTCTGATAGCTCTTTCTGGAGGAGTGGATAGTTCTATGGCTGCCCATTTAGCGAAAAAGTTAGGATTGAGACCATTAGGCATTCACCTTGATAATGGTTGGGATTCTGAAATAGCTCAAGCCAATATAGAAGGAATAGTTAAGAAATTAAACATTGATCTTTACACATACGTTATAGAATGGGAAGAGTTTAAAGATTTACAATTATCATTTCTGAAAGCTTCGGTTCCTAATATAGATTTTCCAAATGACCATGCGATATTTTCTTTGTATTATAATACAGCAGCAAGATTGGGGGTAGAATATGTAATTACTGGCGCTAATATTGAAACTGAATCTATAACTCCGCAGTGGGGATACACTTCTTTAGATTCAAAGCATTTAAAAGCCATTCATAAGAAATTTGGTAAAGTAAAATTAAAAACATATCCTATGATTAGTCTTTGGAGAATAGTTTATTATTCTTTTGTGAAGAAAATTAAACGTTTTTCAATACTTAATTACATAGATTATGACAAACAGAAAGCAAAAGAATTTCTTAAAAAGGAGTTAAATTGGCAGGATTATGGTGATAAGCATTGTGAATCAATTTATACTCGTTTTTTTATAAACTATATTCAACCAAGGAAGTTTAATTTTGATAGAAGAAGGGCTTATCTTTCAAATCTTATTCATTCAGGACAAATGACAAGAGAAAAAGCATTAGAGGAAATTAACCGCAGTCCTTATCTGACAAAAGAAATGGGAGAAGAAGATAAAAATTATGTTATTAAAAAACTTGGGCTTACCAATGAGGAATTCGAAAAAATAATGTCTTTGCCTATTAAAAACCACGAAGATTATCCAAATTACTCTTTATTCTTCGAGAAGTTAATTTTTATTTATTCTTTTCTTAAGAAATTATTGGTTAAATAAAAATTTTTATGAAAGAGATAAAATTAATTTTATTTAGAATGTTTAAAATTTTTTCAGATAGTTTGATAAAGATTGGTATACACCGGCGTATTCCTGTATTAGTTTCTTTTTATGATTTTTTCTTTAGGATTTTCTGGCCTTACAATAATATTGTAGAGGTTCAAGGTAGTAAAATATATTTGAATGTTCACGAAAAAAACTTAAGCATGCGTCAGACATTTCAGTTTTATGCCAGTAATAGAATTCATGAAGAGGCAACTACAAAATTATTTAAACAAATTGTTAAAGAAAAAGACGTTGTAGTTGATTTGGGAGCTAATATCGGTTATTTTACTCTTCTGGCCGCAAAATTAGTTGGGAAAAATGGAAAAGTTTTTTCCCTTGAGCCGGAGCCGAAAAATTTCAGTTATCTCAAAAAGAATATAGAAATAAATAATTACAGCCAGGTTATTGCTAATCAAAAAGCGGTTTCTAATAAGAATGGAAAAACTAAATTATATGTTTGTTCTTATGATACAGGGCATCATACGATAAACCAGTACAGCGGCATTGAGGCTTACAGTCGCGGAAGAAAGTCGAAAGAAGAATCAATCGAAATAGAAACCGTGACCCTTGATAGTTTTTTGGAAGGGAGGACAGATAGTGTTGATGTTATAAAAATGGACGTTGAAGGAGCTGAAGCTTTAGTTTTAGCCGGAATGGATAAAACATTGAGGTCGAACCAGGGCATAAAAATGTTCGTTGAGTTTTTCCCCCTCCTTATAGAAAAAATGGGGAATTCGCCACGGGAGTTTATAAGAAAGCTTTTGGAAGATTATAGGTTTTCAATATATATTATTCCTGATGATTATGACGCTTCAAAAGGAGAAATGAAAAAAGTTAATAGCGTCGAGGAGGTTATGAGTTTCAGAAAAAAAGAAGAGGATCATATTAATTTGTTTCTTATAAGAGAATTATGATATTGGTTATTGATTATAAAATGGGAAATATTGGTTCAATTATGAATATGCTTAGAAAAATCGGAGTAAATGCTGTTTTTACTTCAGATACAGAAGAAATCAAAAAAGCTGATAAATTAATTCTGCCAGGAGTCGGTTCTTTTGATACAGGGATGAATAACCTTAAAAAAATGGGGCTTGTATCATTTTTAAATAAGAAAGTCCTTGAGGAGAAAACGCCCATTTTGGGGATTTGTTTAGGAATGCAACTTTTTGCCGAAAGAAGCGAAGAAGGTGAATCAGATGGCTTAGGATGGATTGATGGCGAAGTAAAGAGATTTAATTTTAAAGAAAATAACCTTAAAATTCCCCATATGGGTTGGAATTTAGTTATTCCTCAGAAAGAAGATGTACTTTTCAGTAATATGCCCAAAGAATCCAGATTTTATTTTGTTCATTCTTATCATTTTGTTTGCGAAAATGAGGATAATATTTTAGCAAAAACAAATTACGGCTACGACTTTCCTTCAATTGTAAAAAAAGAAAATATTATTGGTGTTCAATTTCATCCGGAAAAAAGCCATAAATACGGAATGAAACTGTTAGAGAATTTCGTTAAATTTTACTAAAATGTTAAAAACTAGAGTTATTCCATGTTTATTATTGAAAGATCTTGGACTGGTAAAAACAATAAAATTCAGTAATCCAAAATACGTTGGTGATCCTATAAATGCAGTAAAGATTTTCAACGACAAAGAGATTGATGAACTGATTTTTTTAGACATTACTGCTACTAATGAAAAAAAGAAGCCGAATTTTAATTTATTAGTTCGTATTGCCAGTGAAGCTTTTATGCCTTTTAGTTATGGAGGCGGAATAAGAGATTTGGAGGATATAAAAAAGATACTTTATTTGGGGATAGAGAAAGTGGTGATAAATAGTTATGCTGTCGAAAACCCGGAATTTATAAAACAAGCGGCAGAACATTCTGGTAGCCAGAGTATTATTATTTCAATTGATGTAAGGAAAAATAAAAAAGGGGAATATGAAGTTTTTACCCAGAGTGGCCAAAATTCAACCGGTCTTCATCCCGTTGACTGGGCAAAAAAAGTAGAAAATTTAGGAGCTGGCGAGATATTTTTAAATTCAATTGACAAAGACGGAACAATGGAGGGTTATGATTTAGAATTAATAAATAAAGTTTCTAATTCAGTTAATATTCCCGTTATTGCTGCTGGAGGAGCGGGAAATTTTGATGATTTTAAAAAGGCGATTAAATCGGGCGCTTCAGCAGTTTCAGCTGGCAGTATATTTGTTTTTATCGGACCGCATAGAGCTGTGCTTATTAGTTATCCAAGCCGAGATGAATTAAATAAATTTTAGATTAAATATGAAGCAAGAATATCAAATTTGTACAAAATGTATTATGGACACTTCTGATTCTAAAATTAGTTTTGATAAAAATGGAGTTTGTAGTAATTGCAAAGCTTATGAAGAAAGAATAAAAAGAGAACTTCATTACAATGAAAAAGGAAAGCAAAGATTAGCTAAAATTATAAAAGAGATCAAAGAAAAAAGTAGAAACAAAAAATATGATTGTGTGTTTGGCGTAAGTGGCGGCACTGATAGTACTTTTCTTTTATATAAATTAAAAGAGTTTGGTTTGAGACCTTTAGCGGTTCATTTGGATAATGGTTGGGATTCGGAGCTTTCAGTAAAAAATATAGAGTTAGTAGTAAAAAAACTTAATGTTGATTTATACACTTACGTTCTTGATTGGGAAGAATTTAAAGACTTGCAGATATCATTTTTGAAAGCTTCTATTGCTAATGCTGAAATTCCGACTGACCACGCTATAATTGCTATTCTTTACAAAACAGCCGCTAAAAATGGCATTAAATATATTATAAGCGGAGGTAATATTACCACCGAAGCAGTAATGCCTCCTAATTGGATGTATGACCCAAAAGATTGGAAGATTATAAAAAGTATCCATAAAAAATTTGGAAAACAAAAACTTAAAAGTTTTCCTTATCTTACTCTTTTTAATTGGCTTTATTATACATTCATTAAAAGAATAAAATATGTTCCTCTTCTAAATTACATTCCTTATATGAAAAAAGAGGCTAGAGAGATTATTGAAAATGAATTTGGTTGGAGGGATTATGGAGCAAAACATTATGAGTCTATCTATACACGATTTTTTCAAGGATATATTCTTCCCCAGAAATTTGGCATTGATAAGAGAAAAGCTCATTTGTCTACTCTTGTTCTTTCAGGACAAATGAGTCGAGAAGAAACCTTAAAAGAAATGGAAAAACCTACTTATTCAGAAGTGTTAATAGAGGAAGATCGTGAATATGTGATTAAAAAACTTGGGCTTTTTGAAAAAGATTTTGAAGAAATAATGAAATTACCAGTTAAAACGTATAAAGATTATCCAAACAATTCTTGGTTTTTTGACAGGAATAATTTTTGGGTAAAGTTAGTGAGGAAAATTATTACTCACAATTATTAAAAAAGTTTTATGTTTTTAGAAAAAGATAAATTAAAATTATGTTTTTTAGCAATGATGGAAGATAATCATTCTAGGAAATGGGTTAAATATTTTGCAGATAAGGGGTATGACATTCAATGTATAACCTTTCCTTCAAAATATATAGATGAAATTAGGGATGGAAATATAAAATTTTATTTAATAAAAGAATTCTATTTTAAATCCCTGAACATATTATTCAATGCTTTATTGGTTCGGAAATTGATAAAGAAAATAAATCCTCATATTTTACACGTTCATTATGCTGGAGTTAATGGTGTACTAGGAGGATTATCTGGTTTTCACCCTTTTTTATTAACTGTTTATGGTTCTGATATTTTTAGCAATTCAAAATCAAAAATAAGAAGATATTTATTAAAATATGTTTTAAGAAAAGCAGATGTGATTACCTGTAATGGAAAAACCCTTAGAGATAAAATGATAAGATTAGGAATAGACCGCCAGAAGATAAGATTTATTTATTGGGCCACAGACACTAAAAAATTCATCCCTGCTTCCAGAGATAGAGAACTTAGAAAAAAATTAGGGGCATTTGATAATCCCATGATAATAAGTTTAAGGAATCTTGAGCCAGTATATAATGTTGAAACATTGATTAAAGCATTACCTTTTGTTTTAAAAGAATTCCCACTGGTAAAATTAGTGATAGCGGGAGAAGGTTCTCAGGAAAAAAATCTTAAAAAATTAGCGGCTGAACTTAGAATTTCTAAAAGAGTAAATTTTGTTGGTTGGATATCGTATGATGATGTACCAAGATATTTAAATTCCTCTGATGTTTATGTTTCTACTTCTTTATCGGATGGAGATCTTGCTCAAAGCACTCAACAAGCGATGTCTTGTGAATTGCCGATAGTAACAACCGATTTGTTGGTAAATAGAAACAGAATAAAAGACGGAGAAAATGGACTTCTTTTTCCAATAAAGGAATCAAAAATATTGGCAGATAAAATAATTAGATTGTTAAAAGACAAAAATCTTAGAAGAGAACTTGGGAAAAGAGGTAGGAAAACAATTGAAGAGCAACTCGATTATTATAAAAAAATGGAAGAAGCTAATAATCTTTATAAAGAATTAATTAAAATTTATGAGAAAAAATAAAAATATTCTTATCACGGGGGCTGCTGGTTTTATTGGTGCTAATTTGTGTCAAAAATTAATAGAAAAAGGATATAATGTCTTTGGGATTTCTCTTTCTGGGAAGAAAATAAATTTAAGAAGAGGAACATTAAATAAAAAAAATTTCCATTTTAAAAAAGGAAATATTCTTAATACGAAGCTGATTTCTAAGATTATTAAATATAATAAAATTGATACAATCATTCATTTAGCAGCAGTTCTTCCCTCAAAAAAAGACATTGATAACCCTTTATTTATTTTTAAAGTTAACGCCCAAGGAACTTTATTACTTCTTAAAGAAGCGTTTAAAAATAAAGTAAATAAATTTATTTATACTTCAACAATGAGCGTTTATTCAGAGCCACCTGAATATTTGCCGCTAGACGAAGACCACCCCACAAAACCTTTAACGATTTACGGGGCAAGTAAATTAAGCGGGGAATTATATTGTAATGTCTATTCTAAATTTATAAATATAACCATACTTCGATATGGCGGAGCTTATGGCGGAGGACAGCACAAACACAGCGCCGTATATAGATTCGTTAAACAAGCAGTAAAAAATAAACCAATTACGATCTATGGAAGCGGTAATCAAAGTACTGATTTTACTTATATAGATGATATTATTAACGGTACAATTTTAGCAATGGGAAAAAATAGACCCGGAGTTTATAATATTGGGAGCGGAAAAGAAACAAGTATAAGGCATCTAGCTGAAAAGATAATAAAACTTACAAAATCAAAATCAAAAATAATTTTTTTAAGTAAAAAAACTGATAGACCCTTTAGATTTATTTTGGACATCGATAAAGCAAGAAAAACATTTGGATATTCTCCTACTACTTTAGAGAATGGTTTATCTAAATATATTTATTTCAATAAAAAAATATTTTAAAAATATGGAAAAAATAAAATCAACCTTAAGACGGTTTCCTAAACTATACCATTTCATTCAAAAATACTACGGAAAGATAAAATTCGCGAAGGAATGGATATTAAAGACAAATATAGATGAAAAGGAAGAAAAGAGATGGGAAAAACGGCATTTACATGAGGGCGAGAATTGGGCTATAGAAGGTTATTGGTCGGCCAGAACCGATTCTTCCACTAAATTTTTAGTGGAGGAGATAACAAAGTTTTATCCTTTTTCTAGTATTCTAGAAATTGGTTGTAATTGTGGGCCTAACTTATGGGCTATATCCAAAAAATTTCCCGATGTTTCAATAAAAGGAATTGATATTAATAAATTAGCCGTTCAAAAGGGCAAAGAGTTATTAAAAGGAGAAGGAATAAAAAATGTCGAGTTATTAATTGGGAAAGCTTACAATCTCAACATGTTTCCCGACAAAAGTTTTGATATTATTTTTAGTAAGGCCGTATTAGTCCATATTGGTCCAAGTAAGATAAAAAAAGTTCTCGAAGAAATGATTCGGGTTTCAAGAAAGGCAATAATTTTAGTTGAATACTATGAAGTTTCTAGTAATAAAAATTCTGATATTTTAGGAACCAGGCTTAATTATTCTTATCGCTGGAAAAGAGATTATGTAGCATTGGTAAGGAAAATTATTCCGGAATCAAAAATCCGTCTTATTAAAATTCCCTCAGAAGTCTGGGGAGAAGAATGGGGTGAGATGGGATATATTATAGAGATTTTTTTGTAAATTTAAGTTTTATGAAGAAAGTCTTAATTATCGGTCATTTCTGGCCTTATCGAAGTGGGGGAAGTAAAAGAATGATAGGATTAGCTAAACGTCTTCCAGAATTTGGCTGGAAACCTATTATTTTAACAGGCCCCCTTCATAGAAAACCGGACTCACAATTTAAGGTTGTAGAGGCATTTTGTACTGATGTTTTTGAAAATTGGAGAAAAATTCTTTTTTTCCTTGGCTTAAAATCTGATAAAAATGTAAGTAGAGAAGTAAAGAAAAAATTAAAATTGGCTTCTAGAAATTCTTTTATAGATTTTTTCATTTCTTCTTATTTAACAATTTTTGCTTATCCTGATGCTTTTAAGAGCTGGAAAGTTCCTGCAATAAAAGCTGGAGAAGAGATTATTAAAAAAGAAAAAGTTGATGCCATAATAAGCGTTTGGCCACAAATTTCTCATATTATAGCCAAAAAATTAAAAGAAAAATATGAACAGGTTTCTTTTGGCGGACAAAAAAAGATTTCTTGGATTGCAGATTTTCCCGAACTTTGGTCTCGAAACTGCGATTACTCATATGGCTTTTTAAGAAAAATAATAGATAGAAGATTGGAAATTAAAACTTTATCTTCGGCTAATGCTTTTATTGTTCTTTCACAATATGATAAAGAAACACAAGAAAAAATTCATAAAGGGAAAGAAATTTATGTTATTCCTCATGGTTTTGAGTTAGACGATATCAATATCCCTCCAACGAAATTAACAGCTAAATTTACTATAACATATGCCGGCACTCTTTATGCTGGCAAACGCGATCCCTCTAAATTTTTGAAACCATTAAAAGAATTAATCTCAGAAGGATTTATTAATCCTGAAAAAATTGAGGTTAGGTTTTATGGTCCTCGAGAGGAATGGTTAAATAAAGAAATAGAAAAATACGGGCTTTCAGAAATTGTGAAACAATACGGTTTCTTTCCTCGAGAAATTATTTTAGAAAGAGAAAGAGATTCTCAGGTATTACTTCTTTTAAAGTGGGAAGATCTTAAAGAAAAAGGAGTTTATTCGGGAAAAATATTTGAATATCTGGCGACCAGAAGGCCGATATTAGCCACAGGCGGAGGTCAAGATGTAGTTAGTGATTTATTAAATGAAACTAAGGCGGGGATAGACGCTATAAATTTAAAAGAAGTTAAAGACGCCATTAAAAAATTATACTCTGAATATATTCAGAAAGGAGAAGTATTTTATTATGGAGATATTGAAAAAATTAACAAATATAGCTCCAAAGAAATGGCAAAAAAATTCGCTGATGTTTTAAATGAACAAATATTATGAAAGATAAAATCAAAATTTTAATTAAAGAAATTATTAAAGTAATTAAGAAATTCAATCCCGAAACATGAAAGAAAATTTACCGTCGGTCTCAATAATAATTCCTTGCCGAAATGAAGAGAAATATATTGGAAAATGTTTAGACTCAATTTTGAGCCAGAATTATCCAAAAGATAAAATAGAAGTTTTAGTTATAGATGGAATGAGCGAGGATAAATCCAAAGAAATTATAAAAAATTACTCTGTAAAAGTTCCTTTTATTAAGCTTTTAGAAAATCCTAAAAAATTTACCAATTTCGCTTTTAATATTGGAATAAAAGAATCAAAGAGTGAGGTTATTATGATAATGGGGGCACACGCTGACTATAAAAAAGACTACATTTCAAAATGTGTTAAATATTTAAAAGAATACGACGCTGATAATGTCGGCGGCGTAATGAAAACCCTGCCCAGCAAAGATACTATTTTTGCCAAAGCAATCGCTATTTGTCTTTCTCATTTTTTTGGTGCAGGAGGTGCTTATTTTAGAACAGGATCTAAAGAAATAAGATTAGTTGATACGGTATTTGGTGGTTGTTATAAAAAAGAGGTTTTTGATAAAGTCGGGCTTTTTAATGAAAATCTTTTAAGGAGCCAGGATATGGAATTTAATTTAAGATTAAAAAAGGAAGGCGGTAAAATTTTCTTGGCGCCTGATATTATTTTTTATTACTATCCGAGCGCAACGCTCAAAGAATTTTACTCTCACAATTTTGAGGACGGGATTTGGGCAATTCTTCCTTTAAAATTTTCTAAAATGCCTTTGAAATTAAGGCACTATATTCCTCTTATTTTTGTTTTATCTCTACCTTCGAGTATATGGTTATATATTCCTTTAACTTTATATTTTTCAGCAAAAATTGCCATAAAAGAAAAAGATTTGAGATATTTATTCGTAATGCCTCTTGTTTTTGCGGTTCGTCATTTCGGTTATGGATTAGGTTCAATTTTTGGGTTAATAAAATTAATAATATAAAAAATAAAATATTGCCCCATGGAAGAACGAAAACAAAAAGAGGCGGAAATGCAAGATAAAATAAGAGATAAAAAGTTAGAAAAAAACGTTGTTGAATATGAACGTTTATACTCCTATAGAAAATTTTATAGCGTTGTCCGAAAAAGCGACAATTTTGTAAATAATTATATTCTAAAAAAATACAAAGGGAAGAAGGTTTTAGATTATTGTTGTGGTGATGGCGCCCTGTCAGTTTTATTTGCGAAAAATGGAATTGAGATAATAGGTATAGATATTTCCAGTGTTAGAATTAAAAACTCTAAAACACTTGCAATAAAAGAGGGAGTAGGCGATAAAACTTCTTTCTTTGTTATGGATGCAGAAAAGACAACGTTTCCAGATAACTATTTCGATGGAATTATTTGCGCTGGAGTCTTGCATCATTTGGATATAAATAAAGCTTTTAAAGAAATGGCTAGAATTTTAAAGCCAGAAGGTAGTATTATATGTAATGAACCGCTTGCCTATAATCCTATTTTTCAATTATATCGGAAATTGACGCCTCATTTAAGAACAGAATGGGAAATGCATCATATATTAAGTAAAAAAGAATTAAAATTAGCGGAAAAATATTTTGCAAAAATTGAAATAAAATTTTTCCACTTCACCACTTTATTAGTCATACCATTCCGCAATTTACCGTTTTTTAATTTTATATTAACTATTTTAGAAAAGATTGATTCGGTTATTTTAAAACTGCCACTTATAAAGTGGTGGGCTTGGCAAATAATTTTTATTTTATCTGAGCCAAGAAAATAGCGACTACGTCGATATATTTTCTTCACTGTCGCTCAGAAATTATGACTTCTTTTCAACAAAAATACATATTTTATTGCGGAAAGTCAGACAATATAAATCCAGTCGATATCAATCTGGAGAAAGATTATAGTTTTTCAGTTTGGAAGCCAAAATTATATCAGATGACACCAAAGGGATTATTTTTTTCTTCTCTTTGCGTTTGGTGGTTTTTTCATTTTTTGCGCATATTTTCAAACTCTAATTATCGGGTTTTTCTTATTTATTACAAAAATAAAAAAGTTGCGCATTACAGCGTGGTTCAGCCGAAACATTTCAAAACGCCTTTTATGGAAGAAAATGATTTACAAATAGGGCCAGTTGGTACCGACGAAAATCACCGGCGAAAAGGACTAGCCTCTTACACAATCAATAAAATTATTAATTTTTACAAAGGTCAAAACATTAAATTTTTTTATATTACAAGAAAAGAGAACGAACCCTCAAAGCAGTTTATTGAAAGTGTTGGTTTTAAAAAATGCGGTGAAGGAATAAAGAAAAAAAGATTTATTTTCGGGCTTTTAGACATTTTTATTTTATCCAAATAAAAAATGAAACGATTATTTGATATTATATTTTCACTTTTTGGGCTAATTTTAATTAGCCCCATATTGGCAATTATTGCTTTTTTGATAAAATTAACTTCACTAGGCCCCGTTTTTTATCGAGGAGTGAGAATGGGGAAAAGAGGAAAGTCATTTAAGATTTTTAAATTCAGGACGATGGTGGTTGGAGCTGAAGAAATGGGGGGGCCATCTACACCAAAAGATGATCCAAGGTTAATAAAAATTGGAAATTTTCTAAAAAAGTTCCAACTCGATGAACTTCCCCAATTAATCAATGTTTTCAAGGGAGAAATGAGTTTGGTCGGGCCAAGGCCCGAAGTTCGGCTTTATATTAATATGATGTCAGAAGAAGAAAGAAAATTAATACTTTCCGTAAGACCCGGAATGACAGATTTGGCATCTTTATGGAATTTTCACGAAGGAGAGATTTTAAAAGGAAGTTTGGACCCTGAAAAAACTTATATGGAAAAGATACGGCCAGAAAAAATTCGGCTCCAATTAGAATATGTAAAAAACCGTTCATTTTTGTTAGACTTAAAGATAATTCTTAAAACAATATTAAAGATATTCTATGAATAATCTTGTAAAATATAAAGAAACAGCCAATGAGGCAAGAAAAAAAGTGCTTGAGATGATATACAAAGCCCAGACATCGCACATTGGTAGTAATTTTAGTTGTATTGATTTATTAACGGTTCTTTTTGGAAAAGCGGATTTAGATAAAGATAAAATAATTTTGAGCAAAGGTTGGGCGGCAGCTTCGCTTTATTATTTTTTATGGAGAAAAGGAGAATTACTGAAGAAGAATTAAATAGTTATTGTCAACCTGGGAGTAAATTTATCGGGTTGGCAGAACCCATTATTCCTGAAATTCCTGCGGCTGGCGGTTCAATGGGTTTTGGCTTGCCTTTTGGAGTTGGGTTTTGCTCTTGCAAAAAAACTAAAAAAAGAAAAAGGGAAAGTATTTGTTTTAATGTCAGATGGAGAAATGCAGATAGGAACTACTTGGGAATCGGCAATGATAGTCGGCTCATCACAAATTGGATAATTTATTTGTTATTGTGGATGCGAATGAATTGCAGGCAATGGGCAAAGTTAAGGAGATTTTGAATATTGAGCCTCTAAAAGATAAATGGAAGGCATTTGGTTGGGAAGTCCGAGAAATTGACGGACATAATTTTGAAGAAATAGAAAAATCTCTTATTGACCCGCCGCTTCAAAAAGAAAAACCGATAGTAATTATTGCTAAAACGATTAAAGGCAAGGGGGTGAGTTTTATGGAGAGGAAATAATTTATATCATTACAAAGCTCCCTCTGATGAAGAATATCAGAGGGCACTAAAAGAATTAGAATCAAATGGCTGAAATAATTAAACAACAAGATACAAGAAGGGAATTTATTGATACTCTTATGGAATTGGCCGAAAAGGACGATAAGATTGTTTTAATCGTGCCAGATGTCGGTTTTAATTACATTGAGGAATTCAAAAAAAGATTTCCTGACAGATTTTTTAATTTTGGAGTAACCGAACAAAGCACAATGATAATTGCCGCAGGATTGGCATTGTCGGGTTTCAAACCCTACGTATACAGTATGATAAATTTTGTTGTTTTTCGGCCTTATGAAATGGTTAGAAATGCCGTTTGCATGCATAATGCCAATGTGAAAATTATTGGAGTCAAGGGTAGCGAGAAATACAAATTTTTGGGTTTTAGTCATAATCTTATTACCGAAAATGAGGAAATAGAAGTTTTAGAACATTTGCCCAATCTTAAATCCTTTATCGTTAAAAATCCCAAAGAAGTTAAAAATATTATTTTGGAAACATATAAAATAAATTCGCCTTGTTATATAAGGCTTTGACGTTGTCAAAGTCTTGAACGCCTTTGGCGTATTCTAAGACTCTAATTTAAAGTTTAAATTTCTATATAAAAAATTCCCTCCTTCTTAGAAGAAAGAGGGTTTTATTTTTTCTCTGAATGTTTTATCTTTTATAAATTGTCAAACTCTAAAACAAGAGCCGTGGCTTCATCGTGTTTAACATAGGAAACCTTTCCCTTTTGAGATTCTTCTTTTCTCTTTTTTTCCAACATCTCTTCAAGGGTAAGTCCTCTATCTTGGTAGTCGCTAAGCAGCGTTGTCGCTAATTGGCCAATTCTTTCATTAGATGTTTTATAATAAGGGACGAAACCGTCCGAAAAAAGAATTAAGGTTTTAAGTCCTTCCATCGGTATTCCCCTAATTTGCCAACATCTTGTTATATCTGGTTGGCCATTTAAAGCGGCATAGCCAAAACTTGATTCGGGATTATTGATATCCCGTTGGCGGCGCTTAATAAGAATCGGACAGAATTCAATCCACATTTCTTCCTGGTTGCCACCGTTTCTCTCCATTATTTTATCAATAGTTTTGAGATTTAAAACGACGTGGGCATAGGCTTTATTGATTGTAAATCCTATTTCACCGGAAATATAACGCCCAAAAAGCCAAACAATCGCCACCTGTTAGTATTTTTACCATTTCTTTTTCTATTTTTGCAAATATAAAGCTGGCATGGGGTATTAGTCCGGCATTGTGCAGCGGTAACCCCTTCTGTTTTAATTTTTTTTCAATTTCTCTATTAGCTAAAAAAACATTATCTTCTAATTCAGAATTAGGGCTTGCTATTTTAAATATTTTTGCAGTTTCCTTGACTACCATTCTACCGCCAGTCATTCCATTGAAAGAAACAGGTGGTTTAACACGGCTATGAGGTTCACTGGCGCCATCTAAAACGTCAAAAAATGGATATTTATTGATACATAAATCTTCTTGAGGTGGTTCTGGTTCCGCTGGGGCGTAAAAATCGTATTCCGCTGGAGCCCAAATACTATAAGCTCTTTTAAATGCCATTTCTTCTCCTTTCCAATCTGAATTTCAGAGAGATATATAATGTAAAGGTGCTGTTATCCCTCCAATCTGATATTTTTACAATATTTAGCCAATTTTGTCAATTGTTGATTTTTTATTGAAATTCACTATACTGAAATATATAATACATTATAAATCCTGGGCATAAAAACTTTATGAAATACAAAGTTCCTTTTGTAAATTATCCTCTTCAATATAAAAACCTTAAAAAGGAAATAGATAAAGCCATTAAAAGCATTTTAATGAGGGGAGATTTGATTTTGAGAAAAGACGTGGAAGAATTTGAAAGTAAATTAGCCGATTTTGTCGGAACGAAATACGCCGTAGGTTTAAATAGCGGCACCGACGCTCTCTTTTTATCTTTAAAAGCAGCAGGCATTGGCAAGGGAGATGAAGTGATTACGGTTTCCCATACTTTTGTTGCTTCTATTGCTGTAATCGTGCAAATATGGCGCAACCCCTGTTTTAGTGGATGTTGGAGGAGATTATTTAATGGATGCTGACAGAATAGAAAGGGTGATTTCCAAAAAAACTAAAGCCATAATTCCTGTTTATCTCAACGGCAGAATGTGTGATATGGGGAAAATAATGAAAATTGCTAGAAAACATAAATTAATCGTTATTGAAGACGCGGCACAGGCTCTTGGGAGCGAAATTTAAAGGAAAAACAGCGGGAACTTTCGGATTAACTGGCTGCTTTAGTTTTTTTCCGGCAAAAATTTTGGGATCATTTGGCGATGCGGGAGCCTTGGTAACCAATAATCTAAATATTGCAGAAAAAATTCGGCTTTTAAGAGACCACGGCCAGAAAACCAAAACCGAAATATTATGTTATGGTTGGAATTCCCGATTAGATAATCTTCAGGCAGCTGTTTTAAATGTAAAATTCAAACACCTGCCTCAATGGCTAAATCGCAGAAGAAAAATTGCTAAAATATACAATAAAGGCTTAGCCGAGATTTTAGAAATAAAACTTCCTCCAGCTCCCGATTCGAGTGAAAAACATTTTGATGTTTATCAAAATTACGTAATAAGAGCTGAAAGAAGAGACGAATTCTTTTCTTATTTAAAAGGAAAAGGAGTTGAAACTTTAATTAAAGATCCAATTCCCAATCATTGGCAAAAAGGGCTTAACTTATCCAAATTTCATTTGCCAAACTCTGAAAAACTGTCGAAAGAAGTCATTTCTTTGCCTCTTTATCCTGAATTAACCGATAGGCAAATAAAATATGTGATAGATTGTGTTAGAGGTTTTTTCCTAAAATAAATGAAAGATTTTTTTAAAAAAATTTTAATTGAAAAAAGATTTCTTACGAGATTGGTGTTTTTTTTATTTTCCGACGCTATTTTAATTTCTCTCTCTGTTTTATTGGCTTTTGCCGTCAGATTTGAAGGAAAAATACCCGTTCAATACTTTGAAAATATCCCGGGTATTATTATTTTAACCTTGGCAATTACTCTTCCTATTTTTTATTTTTTTCGGCTTTATTATTTCAGCTGGGATTTTGTTAGCACGACAGAATTAATATCACTCATTCAAGCCACCGGTTTAGGCTTTCTAATCTTAACCGCCTCTTTTTTTGTTTTAAGAGATTATCCGATTTTCAGCGGATTTCCCCGTTCCACTCTTTTTATAACCTATTTTTTCATTTTTATTTTTTGCGGAACAATCAGGTTTATAAAAAGAATTTATCGGCAGGCGAGCGGAGGAAAAGGTAGAGAAAGAAAAGAAAGAACTTTGATTGTGGGAGCCGGAGGAGCGGGGGAACAAATATTAAGGAATATTTTAAGCTCAAAATATAGTCCATATTTACCTGTAGGATTTATAGACGATAGTCCGGCAAAAAAAGGGTTATTGATTCACGGATTAAAAATTTTGGGCAGAATTGACGATATTCCTCAAATTGCGAAAGAATACAATATTGACAGTTTAATTATTGCTTTCCCTTCGGCAGGTTCTGAAATAATCAAAAAAGCGGAAAAAAAAGGAATTGAAGGTGGCATTATGAATATTAAATATTTGCCTCCTATGGATGAGTTGATAGACGGTGCCGACAAAGAGGGAGTTGGAATGTTACGCGACATAGATATGGAAGATTTATTGGGCAGGGAACCTGCGGTTTTAGACCAAAAACCGATTGAATATTTTATCCAGAATAAAAAAGTTTTAATAACCGGAGGGGCAGGATCAATAGGCTCGGAATTATGCAGGCAAGTGGCTAAATTCAAACCTTCTTTATTATTAGTATTAGACCAGGACGAAACCGGTATTTTCAATATTTCTTCGGAATTGAAAGAAAATTTCTCCAAATTAGATACAGTTTTTTTAATAGCCGATATTCAAGATGAAAAAAAAATTAATCAAATTTTTGAAAAATTTCGCCCTAATTTAATTTTCCATGCCGCTGCTTACAAACATGTTCCTTTAATGGAAGAACATCCTGACGAAGCAGTAAAAAATAATATTTTAGGAACAGAAATTATTGCTAAAACAGCTCTTAAATATGGCGTAGAAAAATTTATTTTTATTTCCACAGATAAAGCAGTAAACCCGACTTCGGTAATGGGAGCAAGTAAAAGAATAGGAGAGATGATTTGTTGGATATTAAATCAAAAAAATAATACCAAATTTATTTCAGTTAGATTTGGTAATGTATTAAATAGTAGAGGAAGCGTAATCCCTATTTTTAGAGAACAAATTAGCAGAGGGGGACCGATAAAAATCACCCATAAAGATATGGAAAGATATTTTATGATAACAAAAGAAGCTTGTCTTTTGGTGCTTCAGGCAGGGGCAATGGGAGAAGGAGGAGAAGTGTTTGTTTTGGATATGGGCAATCCCGTCAGAATAGTTGATTTGGCTAAAGGACTTATTAAACGTTCCGGATTTGAGCCTGGACGAGATATAAAAATTGAATATACGGCGCCACGGCCGGGAGAAAAATTCTTTGAAGAGATTTTAACTGCCGAAGAGGGGACCGAATGCCACGAAAAATCAAAAAATTTTTATGGCAAAAATTTCAGACGTTAATGAAAATAAGTTAAATTCCGGACTTGAGAAATTAAAAAAGGCAGCTGATAATTCGGAAAAAGAAAAAATAAAAATTATATTAAAAGAATTATGTCTTCTTATCAGCCGAATATTACCAAAAAAACCTATTAAAGACTTGACAAAATTTCTTTAATTTGCTAATATTCAAATCAGTGAGTGCGACCCGAAAGGGCTCCATTCAAAAGTCGGCGACGGACCTCCCTTAAGCGAGGTCTTTCGCTTTATAGTTTAAACCAAAAACCCCGCTTTCGGCGGGGTTTTTGAATGGGCCGGCGAGTTAACTCCAATACAAAGTCTTTTGTGAGTGCTATCCGCCAGCCCAATTTTAATATATCAAAAATATGTTAAAATACAATAATTTACCCCGTTAGAAGTTTTGAAACGGGGTAAAGCTTAAAACAAAGGTCTGTCTGAAATTAGCGTTGGGCTATATAATACAGACTTCTAATGGGGTGACTATTGATAAATTATTGCCAGGAGTCAAAAAAAATATTTTATTGAAAAATTACACTACATTTAAAATTGGAGGTAAAGCCAGATATTTTTTTATAGCCAAAACAAAAAGTGATTTAATTTCAGCAATTATGGCGGCAAAAAGAACAAAGCTACCATTTTTTATTTTGGGAGGGGGAAGTAATTTATTAATGGCCGATGAAGGATATAAGGGTTTGGTGATAAAAATTCAAAATTCAAAATTCAAAATTCTAAATTCTAAAATTTATGCTGAGGCAGGAGTAACACTGGGAAAACTATTAAGT